>MHPA01000013.1:2487-7424 GCA_001820255.1 Candidatus Staskawiczbacteria bacterium RIFCSPLOWO2_01_FULL_38_12b
GGGATTCATAACTTTATTGACGGAGTAATCATTGGAGCAAGTTTTCTGGTAAGTATTCCCTTGGGTATCGCCACGGCTCTGGCTGTGTTGCTTCACGAAATTCCGCAAGAGATTGGAGACTTTGCCGTACTTCTACATTCCGGCTACACCAAGAAGCGTGCTCTATGGCTTAATTTTTTATCAGCCCTTTCTGCCATCTTGGGTGCTGTGATGCTGTTTGCTTTGGGCGAGGTAGCAAAAATATCTTCTTCTTGGTTTCTGCCCATTGCCGCCGGAGGATTTATATATATTGCGGTGGCAGATTTAATTCCTGAACTTCACAAGACAAAAGATGCCAAACAGTCTATGTTGCAAATATTGGCGGTTGTGGTCGGAGTTTTGGCTATGGTTGTTTTAGTTTATTTAGAATAAGTTCAAGAAAATTTACTGCTTCCAAGACCAATCAGCTCCTGGATTCTTAGCGCTAAAGACTTCAAAGTGCACATGTGGACCCGTTGAGCGCCCTGTTGAACCGACATATCCTATGATATCGCCTTGAGAAACTTGAGCTCCTGTACGGGTGCCGAGTCTAGACATGTGCGCATAGAGAGTTTTGGTGCCATTTGAATGCTGAATAATGACCATAGTTCCGTACCCTCCACTCCAGCCAGTTTTTGCAATAAGCACAGTACCGGATGCTGAAGCATAGAGAGGTGTGCCTGTGGGCGCTCCAATGTCTATCCCGCGCTTTCCCGGGCCATGAAGTCCTTGAGTTTTTCGTCCGGTCGGCAGAGGATTAATGAAATACCCAATGGCACTCTTTATGGGGTTAGAGGCGTAGTAATTTCTGTCTCTGGCTTCCGCGGTGCTCAGATTTGCCGCTGGTTTATCACCCCCTTCATCTACCATTTCAGCCCCAGGAATTATGAGTTTATCTCCTATGGCAAGAGATGAATCCTCGCTTATAGCGTTGTAAAGAGTTATGTCCAATATGTCTACTTTATAAAGCGTGGCAATACTTTTAAGTGTCTGTCCTTTAGTAACAGTGTGCTCAACACCTGAAATCGGCAAAATGAAGAGTGTGTCGCCTGGGGCTATTTTATCACCCTTTTTCATGTCGTTGGCAGCTAAAATAGTGTTTACCGAAACATCATACATTTCTGCAATTTGTGAAAGAGTGTCCCCCGGCCTCACCACATAGACACTCACTTGGTCAAAAGAGAAATCTCCGTTTCCTGTACCACCATAAAGACCAAGAGGGCTAGTGGCTGGCAATAGAGCATTATCAGAAAGTATATTTATATTTGTAGTTTCATTTTTGTTTTTTAAATTTGAAACAGAAAAAGCGTTGGCTTGGAGAAGTGCCATTGTTTGAGAGTTGTCGCCGGGGACAGGATAAGATACTACAGTCTCGGCGGAAACTTCGTTACCAAAAACTGAAGAAAGGAAACTTGCTTCTACATGCAGAGGCACAAAAAGGCCCCCAAACAATAGGGAAAGAGTCAGAATAGAGCTGAATATTTTAAATGGAGGTTTTATAAAACAAACAAATTTATCGTGAGATTTTCCATCTATCCCTTTTAAAATAAGGGCAGAATTACAGAACGACCAAGATTGTACTGCAAAGTAAGGTTCTCACGATGGTTACTATCTTTAACAGCTTTCGGTCAACTTTTTCGTACTTCTGTCCAGAACTATACCTAAAAGGGTAGCAAATGAGGGGGGTATGTCAAGGCTGGTGTGGAAAACTAAAATTTGACGAAAAAGTCAAAATATTGTATAAAAAGATTATATTTAACAAGAACTAGTCATTAAAAGATAATGTCTATATAATTAAGACACTATGACAGGAGGAATACTAGAGGGCTTAAATATAGGAGGAAAAAAAGAAGCCTTAAAACCACCAAGGAAGCCTAAGGCAACACAAGAAGAAGCTCCTGGAAAAAAGATTAACAGGGTTATTCTCCCACCTCCATCTATCCCCTCTGGCCACTCAACCAATACAGAAAAACTAAGCCAATTAAGAAAGAAACTGATTGGGCTTCTGGGAGATGAGCCGACCGATAATCGCAAGCCTTCTAGACCAGCAAGCCAGCCCAGTAACCAAGAAAGCCTTATCATTCGGCCTGGAACAGGAACCATAGAATCTACTGACCCAGCAGATAGGTTAAGCGACCTGGGAAGAGAACTAGAAAAACTCAGTAGATTTAACCCTTTTGCAATTTTAAAGAGAAAAGCATTACAAACTGAAATGGAAGTCTTGCAACGGCAAGTTGAAGCTGAAGAAAGCCCCCTATTGGGAGAAAAACCAGAACGCATTGAAATCTTACAAAGCCAAATTCCAATAGTCCCTCCGATAGACATTGAGAAAATAATTATTAAACCGAAAACCCCAGAGCCAGAAAAAGCGAGAGGAGGCGTGGAAATAGAAGAACCAGCATGGGTGATAAAGAAAAAAGAAAGAATACAAGCATTAAAGGAGGAACTTGCAAGACGTGCGCAAGAGTAATTATTATTAATTTTTTCTTAAATATGTCACCAGAACAACCAGATAATTTAAGGGAAAAATCTAAACAAGAGTTAGAGGCAGAGTTGGCGCAACTTGAAGCAGAGCTAGTTGGAAGTGTACCACCCGAAGAAGTTGAAAAACTACAAGTTCCAGTTGAACCTCAAAGAAACGAAACATCAAACCCAATGGACGGAGTTCCTGTGGAGAACAGAAAAGAATCAGAAAGATTAACTGCTGAAATTGTTGAATTGAAGAGAAAAATTGAAGAGAAAAAAGCAGAAATAGGAAGACTGGAAAGCACAAAACCCATTGACGGAAAGGGAGCAAAAAAGGCGCGCAAAGAATTAGGGGTATTGCAGAGGGGAAAAAAGAAATTGATGCAGGAAAGAAATAGGTTGGGGTGGGGGGGGGAAAAAAAAGAACCCGAGCAAGCCCAAGAAACTCAAAAACCAAAAGAAAGCGAAACCGTTGCTCCTGCAACCCAGAGTGGAGAAGGAGAAGCCAAAGGAGAGATTCCGGAACCGGCGCCAGGCGGAAGAAAAATAACCGAAGAGCAAGAACGAGCGCTTCTGGACAGGGACTTTGACCCGACTACTTTGGCAGGATTGTCGGCGGACGAAGCGGATAGACAAATCGCCGATTTCGACCGAAAATACGGCGCAGCGCCCGCGGGGGGAAGTAGGGAAACGGAGCCAGCAGCAAAGATAGAAGATAAAACTACCCCGGCAGAAAAGACGGAAGCAAAAAGAGCGGCCGCGATTGCGGGGCTGAGAGAAGTAATAGCCAACGCACAGAGAAAACTTGAAGAAAATAGAATAGAGAGGGCAAGACTGAGAGAAAGACTTCAAGAAATTGAGGAGGGGGGAAGGAGAGAGGAGGCAGACAGTCCAGAGAGAGAAAGGAGAGAGACCATAGAACAAGATAAAAAAAGGAATCCTTTTAAATATTTTTTGATTGATAAAATGAGCGACGAGGTTTTTAAGATTATCTTTGGAAAAGGAAAAGGAGAAGTTTCTTTAGAAGAGATAAACAGGATTCTTGGAGAATCCGGGAGAGAGGTTACCTACTGGAATTTTAATATCATTTCCCCAGAGACTTACAATGCGGTACATCATTCTTCCAACGGATTTTCCTTACAAATTCAAAACCCAGGTGAAGTAACGGAGGAGAAAGAGGGTAAAAGAGTTACAATGATAGACGACCCTAAAGCAAAATATAAACTGGTTTCCCCGGATGGAACTTCCGAGGGGAATGCCCCAACCTACCAGGAAGGATATACTTTAATGGAACAAAAGGCGGGAGATTATCAGGCACGCCAAATTGACGAATTCGACAGTGAGGCTGAATTAAAAGAGCTTGAAACTATACCGACCAAGGAGGAAAAAATACGATTTTTAGAAAGAAAAAGAAAAGAAAGAATAATGAATTTAAAAGAGGTCAAAAGATGGATTCAGATTGCCACTGAAGGCACAAAATCAGAACACGAAGGGCGAAGGGAGAGGAGCGCGAGAGAGCTTGAAACCTTAAATTCTTCTCCGGTTAAATTTTTTCTAGATGAGGTTGAATTTTTCAAAAAGAACACGAGCGACAATGCAAGGGAATCTGAAGCGTGGTATCAAACAGTTGTTGATGAAATAAATGTAATAAATGCAAGATACGATGCCTTGATTGCAAATTTGGGATAATATTAATTAATAATAAAAATTTATGGGAACACCAGAAAGCGGTTCGCGAGAAAGAGAAAAAGATAAGATAAGGGCAGCTCTTGAGAGGCTGGATGCAAGCGACGCTCAAACAAGAGAGGAGCTGGCCGAAGCCATGCGGGCATTGGAGGCAGCTGGGGGAAGCTCTGCGGAAAAAAAAGAAGGACCGATTAAACGCTGGCAGAAGGGAAGAAAAGAAAAAAGCGCAAAAAAGGAAGCCGACAAAGAAAAAAAGAGGGAGGAGAAACAGGCAAGACAAGAGAGAAAGGAATTGGAGGAGGAGGCATATAGAGAAGACAAGGAGAGGGAAAAAGCGAAGGGGAAAAAAGAAATGACTCCGGCGGAAGAAGTTGCGGGCTTTATTTCTCAATTTGGACTGGAGCCGGCTCTGCCGCCAGAATTTGCTAACTTGTCTGACGAGCAAAAATTATTGGTTGTCCGACAACTAAAAAACAGGATTTTAGATATTGTTAAAACCGACGCCCAAACTCAATATTCTGAAGATTATAAACAAAAAGGAGTCTTTGGGAAAATGAGAGCGTCCCTGAATAGAGAAGAAAGAACAAAAGGTTTTGAGTCGCTGGCGCTAAAAAATTTACAGGAAACGGAAGAGGGTAAACAACTTATTGCCCAAAATTTTGCGCAACTATCCGCGATGATGCAGGGAAGGGAAGTCCGACTTGAAGGCGGGAAGCCGGAAATTGTCTTCCTGCTCACTGAAAACGTCCCCGAGGCAGAAAAAGCGG
>MHPA01000014.1:0-768 GCA_001820255.1 Candidatus Staskawiczbacteria bacterium RIFCSPLOWO2_01_FULL_38_12b
TATTTAAAACGTCTAATACGGCTTTTTTCTCTTTTTCTGTTATATCGGGTTTTGAGAGCGGAATTTTATACATAAATAGATACACCTATGAATACTAACAAAGTCTGTATAAAATAACAGATGGTAAGGGTTTTTTTAGTAGAAAATCCTTTTTGTAAAAGTTTGTCATAAAAATGATATCGGTCACCCAAAAAAATGGACCTACCTGCTGCCAGTCTTCTTATATTAGTAAATACGCCATCAAAAATCGGTAAACCAATAATAAAAAGTGGTCCCAGAATGCTGTAAATATTATATGGCTTGGAAAACAACATCGCCAAAACCGCAAGGATAAATCCCAAAGAATAGGCTCCCGAATCCCCCATAAAAACTTTTGCCGGAGGGAAATTAAAACATAAAAATGCTAATACCGTTCCCAAAAATAATACCGATATATATAATGGTAATAAAGCATTAAATGTAATACCAAGAATGATAAAGCCACCCAAGGAAATACCTGCTAATCCTCCTGCTAAACCATCCATACCATCTTGATAATTAACCGCATTAATACACAAAAATATGTATACAAAACCTAGCAATATGGAAATAATCATCGCGGGGAAAAAAATAAAACTTATACCAACATACCACAAAATGACTGATGGAACAAAAGTACACAAAATTAAAAGAGTAAATTTCAATAATGGCTTTATCGTAGAAATATGCTTCCATTTTAAATCATCATAAAAACCAAGAAAAAATATTATCAAAAGACCTGCAAAAACT
>MHPA01000014.1:821-4954 GCA_001820255.1 Candidatus Staskawiczbacteria bacterium RIFCSPLOWO2_01_FULL_38_12b
CGAAGATATTATCATTGTCAAGCCGCCCGAAAGCGGGATATTTTTTTTATGGATTTTTAATACATCGCCTTCTGGCACATCAACTAAAAAGTTAGTTTTTTTAGAAATTCCAATAACCACGGAAATGGTTATTATTTCTACAATAAAAGAAATTATAAAACTAAAAAATATATTATTTGATATCATACAAGTAGATTCTTGATGATTTTCTATTGTGAATAGTCGTATTTTTCAAAAAGGTAAAACCGTTTTTTTCATAAAAAGCTATAGCAGATTTTAATTCCTCCCCCACCAAGACTTTGAATGTCTTAATATCCCGTTTTTTCATCTCACCTAAAAATTCAAAAAACATTTTACCGGCGATTCCCTGTCCTTGGAATTGCTTTAATACAGCCATGGTAAGTAATTCCGCTGGCGGTAAATTTTTTTCTTTTACCGGATATAGTAGCGTTTCAAGAATTTTTTTAATATATGAAATATTAAAGACTTTCTTGCAGAGCAAAACTACCGACTGGAAAAAATAATTCTTTAAAAAATATCGGTAAAATTTATCTAAGTCGAATACTCCGGATATAAAACCTACAATTCTATCATCTTCTTTAGCAACAATACAGAAACTAAACTTGGACTCAATGAGGGCACCGTAAAAATTTCCCAAAAAAATAATATCTAAGGAACTTAAAAAACCTTTGTCAATCTCATTTTTATGGATTTGAGCTATCTGTAAAGCATCTTTTTTATCCGCTAAACAAAAAATCATACATTTATTAATTCTTTAATTTTTTTCTCCATCTTATTTAAAAGAATATTTTTATCAAACTCTTTTTCTGCTTTTTTCCGACCAGCTTGACCCATGACCACTGCTTTTTGGGAGTCTAATAAAAGACCTATCATGGCTTTGGCTAATTCTCCAGAATTTTTTAATGGAATTAAAATACCTGTAATACCCGGTTCAATAGCATTCCGGCATCCCCTGACATCTGTTGTAACCACGGGGAGCGCCATTGCTGAAGCTTCCATTAGGCTGTGCGGAAAACCCTCCCGATAGGATGGTAACACAAATATATCCATAACAGAATAAAGCTCGTCAACATCGGTTCTCTCGCCTAAAAATATAATATTCTTCCCCTTAAAACTATGGGGGTTAATACTGTCTTTTTTTTGCAGATCAGCAGGACCAACCACCAAAAGTATTGTTTGAGGAAACTGTACAAGAACATTTTTAAATGCCTCAAATAATTCCACATAACCCTTTTCTTTTACCAGCCGAGCCACGATGCCGATGACCGAAACCCCCTGCTTAATTCCTAAACTTTTCTTTTTTTCTTGAAGAAATTCCTTTGAAAATCTTGTGCTATTAAACTTTGTAATATCGATCCCATCGCCTATATATTCTGCAATACTGTCTTTAATAATACGCTCTTTTTTTGCGGTTTCAAAATCTTCTTTATTCCTAAAAAATATAAAACTAGAACAACGGGCGGCAACTCTTTCAATAAAAATAAAGAACTTCCTTTTCAGATACGGAGTATGTTCATGGAAATAATATCCAAAAATAGTATTAATAATAACTGGCGTACCAGCCATACGAGCTGCCAATTGACCCAAGAGTCCGGGTTTTGGCGTAAAGGTTAAGACAATATCAAATTGCTCTTTTTTAAAATAAAAAAATAATTGAAATAAAGAAATTAGATCTGAAATGGGAGTAAAGATTTTTCTTTTTATTGTAATTTCTTTAGCTTCTATTCCTTCTTTTTTAATATCTTGAAGCCACTTCCCTGAAGAACAAACTACCGAAACTAAATACCCCTTACTTTTAAAAAACCGTACCTCTGAAAGCAGTATAAACTTTAATGTCATGTCAACCGCCACCACAAAACAAATTTTAATCTCCTTCATTTTCCTTGTACCACTCAATGGTTTGTAACAAACCTTTTTTAATATTCGTTTTAGGATACCATCCAAATGCTTTTTTTATTTTTTTTATATCCAACACGCTTCTTTGCGTTTCTAACATGCTAGGACTTTTATAGTTTACCTCAATCTTAACGCCAAGTAAATCTTTGACCAGCATCAGCACTTCATTTAAACTAGTTTCTGTGCCACTCCCTATATTGTAAATTGAGTTTTTATCCCGACTTATTTCAGAATTCCCAGTTGCTTTACGACTAATACTTTTCTGTGCCAATATTATCAGTGCTTCAACCACATCATCAATATATACAAAGTCTCGAGTTTGTTTTCCCGAACCATAAATAACGGGGCTTTCTTTTTTTAACATTTTTATAATGGCAACTGGTATAAATCCCGTTTGCCATTGTCGCGGGCCGTATGCGTTAGAAACTCTGGGAATCGTAAAATCTATACCATTATGAGTACAATATGAAGCAATATATTTTTCCATCATTAGATTAGCAATTCCGTATAAAGAATTTGGGTTTACTGGATATTCTTCACTCGTAGGAATTATATTCGCATTTTCATAAAGCGCCCCACCGCTAGAAACAAATACTATTTTTTTTACCTGATATTTTTTACAAGCATCCAAAATAATGGCCGTCCGATATAGAAAATCAAAATCTTTTGAAAAAAGGGAGTCTTGGGAAGATTTTCTTAAACTCATAGCACCGGCCAAATGAAAAACTACATCCGGTTTTTCTTTTTTAAAAACGCGACCAACTTTTTTGGCATCATTAATATGTATGGTGTACGCCTTGATTTCGGCACGCTTAAAAGGCACAGAATCTATCACAATTACCTTATTGCCCTTTGCTAAAAGTGCGTTTGATAAGTGAGAGCCGATGAATCCCGCTCCACCAATGACAAGATGTTTTTTTATGACTTTTTTGGCCATGACTTTTCCAGAGTTTCATTAAACATAACGCACATGAGCGACACAAGGCAGATAAACATTGGAATGCGGATCCTAACAATAATTCCATAATTATTAATAAATAAAGAAAGTGCCCCGAGCGCCAAAACGCTAAATAGCAAGAGAGGAAAACCGAATCTATAGAATTTCAAGAATTCAGAAATGCCATTCCTCTTAATAAACCTGACTGTATAATAGAAAAAAGCAATGATCAATAAATACCACGGAATAGTTTCTACCAAGCCTACTATCTGCTTTTTGTTATTGAACTGCCAAGGAAAAGGTCCGAGTAAACTGTATATAAAGGACTGGAAAGAATTTTTTAAAAAAATAACAGGACCATCTTTAAGACCGACCGCGACACTGAATGTTGAGCCGCTCCCTTCAAGCGCTTTTTTAGGGGGTTCTGGTTGGGGTGCAGGCGGTTGGATAATAGTTGGCTGAGGAGAAGTTGGCTGAGGCGCAAGAGGTTGAGGTGCAGGAGGTTGGGGAGACGGAACTGGCTGGGAACTTAAAGGCGAATTAGTGGCGTAAACAATTTCCCGGAAATAAGTAATTTTATCGGGATTAAGGAATCTTTTAAAGTGATACGAGCCGTAATAACCACTGCCTAATATAAACGGGGAAAATCCCAAAAGAAGAACCATTGCCAACCAATATGCCATTCTCTTTTTAATATTGTATTGAGATAATAACGGCCAGGATATAACAAGAGTCAACATTAGTGCATAACCCACATAAAAACGAAGATGGATAAGCATCGTTAATATAATAAAAAATGCCAAGAAAACAGGCCAGAAAAAGTTTTTGAGTATTCTGATGATAAGCAACATCCCCACTAATACTAATGGGATCACTACAGTATCTTTTAGTAGTACACTACCAAAGTATAGGTAACTTGGATACACAGCAGTAATAAGAGCTGCGGCAAAAGCTGTTTTTTTCGTTCCGCCTATCTCTAAAACTATAAGATATGCCAATATAACAGAAAGGGCGGCGAGCCAGGCGGTAAAAAGGTTGCCGATAATTACTTCGGGTAGGGTAACTGCGTATATCAGAGCTATTAACACAGGGTAGTAATTTAGGAGACCCAGCCCGTCTAAAGAAAAGTTCCCTTCTTTAATCCTATAAGATATATCTACGGCATTCTGATGGTATCCGGTAAAGTCTGATCCACCACCGAAACCAAAACCACTATAGTGAATGAATAGTACCGCCGCCAAATGAACTGCTAATGCTATTAAAAAAACAAGGTAAAAAT
>MHPA01000014.1:5083-6534 GCA_001820255.1 Candidatus Staskawiczbacteria bacterium RIFCSPLOWO2_01_FULL_38_12b
CTACCACATAAAATATCCTGCTCTTTTCTTTTAGTCCTATATTAAGATGAAAGTATTCTAAAATATCGTTCATTGATTATGGATTAGTGTTTGAAAAACTTTTTCGTATTCAGCTACGCTTTTTTGAACAGAAAAACGTTCTGCCGTTGCCCTGCCTTCTCTTGAAAATCTGATTGCTAAAGCAGGTTTGTTTAAAACTTCCAGAATAGCTTCAGCCAGTTTTTTTTCATCGCCCACCGGAACTAATATGCCATTACTCATGTGTTCTATAATTTCGCCCGGACCCGCGGGGCAATTCGTTGAAACCACAGGTGTGCCACAGGCCATTGCTTCAATAATCACATTTCCAAATCCTTCTTGCAAGGAAGATAACACAAACACCGATGCCTTGCTCATATATTTATAGGGGTTGTCTTGAAAACCCAAAAAGGTAACTTGACTAACCAATCCCATTTGACCGACAATACCTTCTAATGTTTCTTTTTCTGGACCTCTCCCTAAAATAACCAAATGTGCAGGCTGTTTTTGAATAATGAGTTTAAATGCTTTTAAAAGAGTTGGATAATCTTTACATTTTACTAAACGCCCGACTGCCATAATAACCGGCATATCTTGGTTAGAAAACAAAGTGTGATGTACTGGCTCATTTACTAATTGATATATGTTGTCATCAATAACCGGATTATAAATCACCTTGATGTTACTGGCAACACCCACTACTTTTTTAAGGTCATCTGCAATTCCCCGGGAAACACATACTATAGAATCGGCTCTGGGATACATAAGCCTACCCAACAGCGGCATGAAAAAACGGGCAAAAGTCCTGCGCCAAGGTGTTTTGGCAATCACCGACAACATTGAAAAAACAGAATGTTCGGTAATTACTATCTTTGTAGCCGCCCCTGAAAATATTTTTGCGACCAAAGATACTATATTAATCCGAGGAAAAGCCGAAATAAAGATATCCGGCTTTTGACTATTAAAATAGCGTATTAATGCAAAAAGCAATCCTATGCTGGAGGAGGCATTAAGGCTAATAATCGGGATGCCGCTCTCAACTTCCTTAATAAAATCCCCTTCCTTCTTGCCCAGCACTAAAGAAACCACATATCGCTCTTTATTAATATGATTGACTAGATTTACCACATTCCTTTCGGTTCCACCAGGTTCAAAAGAAGGTAGGAAAAAAACAATTTTTTTTCTCATATGTCTTATTTTAAATTCAAATTACATCTTATCAGATACATTTCTTTCAAACCACTTTTTAGTCGCCTCAATACCAGTATCAAGATCAATCTTAGGTTGCCAAGAAAGAATATGTTTCGCTAAATGTATATCTGCTTTGGTGTGAAGCGGGTCGCCAGTCCTGGGAGGAAAATATTTCGTCTCGCCACCGACCAACTTAGCTAAATAATTTATAGAATAAGATTTTGAATGTCCAATATTAATAA
>MHPA01000014.1:7046-8619 GCA_001820255.1 Candidatus Staskawiczbacteria bacterium RIFCSPLOWO2_01_FULL_38_12b
TGGAATTTACAGATTCTTTTTTTCCAGATGATAAATTATCAACAACGGTTACATTATTGCCTTCTTTTATTAATGTATCAACTAAATGGCTGCCAATAAATCCGGCGCCACCCGTCACTAAATAATGTTTCATATATTTGATGTAAACTTTTTGACAACGCTTCCAAAAATAGCCCTTTTGACTCTAGAAAATAATGGCAAAAGCACCTGGTTAAAAGGCAAAGAAAAATAGATATAGTAAAGAATACTTAACGCCATTGCTTTGCCGAAGTTAGGGTAATCTTTGCCGTATTTTTTTATCAAAAGTATATTGCGAAGTAAAACCTTTTTCCGATTGGTGCGGGACAATTTTTTGCCACTCTCCTGATATTGAACAAGATATTCGGGTACATTATACATTTTCCCAACCAAGCCCATGCGCAGCCACAGGTCATAATCTTCGCCCCCCACTTGCAATGCTTCATTGTATCCCCCAAGGGCTTGGAACGTATTCCTCCTGAAAACAACCGCGCTATGGATAAAAAGGCAACGGAATAACATTACATCGATGATTTGGTGATGTTCTTGGGGCAACAATGTGCGACTGATTTCTACACCATGCTCGTTCACTGCGATAACACCGGTTCCTATCAACACATAATCTTGATGAGCTTCTAAAAAATTTACTTGTTTTTCAACTTTACGAGTATCTAACCAAGTATCATCATCGTCGAGCCGAGCAAGATACACTCCGGTAGAAATGTTAATAGCTTTATTAAGGGTTTTTACTAAAGATAGATTTTGTTCGTTTTCAACAACTTTAATCCTACTATCTTTTTTACTATATTCTGCTAAAATTTTTGGCGTATTATCAATTGAACGATTATCTATCACAATTATTTCTAAATTTTTATAGGATTGTGAAAGAACGCTTTCAATAGACTGAGCAATAGAATTTTGGCGATTATACGAAGGAATAATAACTGATACCAGTGCCTCATTTATATAATTTCTTTGCGCCAGAGAGCTAAAATTCAGACATTTTCGAGGCGCGACGAGGAGATTGTATCCTCTGCGATACGCCGACGAAGAGTAACAAAGAAAATGGCGAATTTTATCTCTCCCAAAGGGTAAAGCAAATTTGGCTCGTCTTCTGCGTTGCTCGTCGCTCGCAATGCGCAAAGGCATTAGGTTCGCTCCTCGCGCCTTGAATCCAAGCCAAATTTGCTTTGCTGACACAAAGAAATTATATAAATGAGGCACTAAAGGTTGCTTCATGTCTTTTTAAATTCTTCTATTATATTTTTTGCTCCAGCCATGAAAGCTTCTTTTGCCGATGGATACTGGGGCTTCCATCCAAAAGATTGGAGTTTACTACTATCTAACCTTACGGTATGAACATCGCCTGGCCAACCACGCTCGCCCCCTGCAAACTGAATCTCTACATTCTCAAGACCCATAAGATCAACTACTATATTGGCAATATCCCGTACATATACCCCTCCTTGAGTTCCAAGATTAAATAAATTAATAGGTTCTTTTGATTTTTCAAATCCTAATAAAATACCTTCTACGCAATCTTGGACTTCAATAT
>MHPA01000015.1:0-6565 GCA_001820255.1 Candidatus Staskawiczbacteria bacterium RIFCSPLOWO2_01_FULL_38_12b
CTCCATAATGAATATCAGTTAGTTTGATAATACCTCAATACTAATGCAACCTAGTTGCACTTGTCAATAGACAAAATAAAACAGGGCTATTAAGTCCTGCTTTATCACATTGATTTTAATTAATGAGTATGACTTAAATGCTCTATTCTTTCTTCCTCTTTTTTTTATTGTTTCTTCGTCAGAATCCCCTCCTCCGTTTTTTATGATGATATAATAGCAAGTATTGTAGTAATCGGCACGGCAAGAATTAAACCGTTATGCAGGGGCGGTTGGAATCGAACGCATCTCGGTCGCCCTAGCGCCTTGAGTAACCAGGTCGCATAATAGCCCTAGGAACTGTAGCTCTATTGACAATCGGATATAATCAGATACAATCAAATATATTACTATTAATCCAATTATACATGGAAAGAAATTTTGAATCAAGAGTAAAATTGACCCCTGAAATTCTTCAGAAAATTGCCCGCATTGATGAACTCAAAGGATTGTGGACAGGCAGTGCCAAGCTAAGCCCCCACATTTTAAAACAGCTCAAGATGTCTGTCATCATCACTTCGACGGGAGCTTCGACTCGCATTGAGGGGGTGCGCATGAGTGATGAAGAAATTGAAAGACTGATCAGGGGATTAAAAACAAAACCCCCAAAAGGCAGGGATGCCGAAGAAGTGGCCGGATATGCTGACTTACTAGGAAGAATTTTTGATAACCATAAAACTCTCAAATTAACCGAGGGGCAGATTTTGCAATTCCATGAAATCCTACTACACTTTTCATCAAAAGACCAAATAGGAAAAGGCAAATACAAATCATCGGATAATATTGTAGTTGCCAAAGATGATGATGGTAAAGAAATAATATTGTTCCGACCGACAGAACCGTGGCTGGTAAAAAAAGAAATGGACGATGTTCTAACATGGACCAACGAAGTGTTAGACAAAAAAACGATTCACCCGATCCTGGTCATTGCTAACTTTATTTTCGAATTTTTAGCAATTCACCCATTTCATGACGGCAATGGGCGGCTTTCGCGCGCCCTTACCAACCTTCTTCTCTTGCAAGCGGGCTACGCCTATATACCCTATGTATCCCTGGAAGAAACGATCGAAAAAAACAGAGAAGAATACTACTTATCCCTCAGAGGAGCGCAACGACACCATAAGACAGAAAATGAAGATATTACAACTTGGATTCTATTCCTCCTTGATGCGTTGCTTGCGCAAGCAGAAAAGTCCCGAAGTCTTATTGAAAAAGATCGACCAGAACAGACGCTTTCGGAAAAGCAGATTTTAGTGCTAAGACTTTTTGATCAAGATAAAACACTTTCACCTAAAGATGTCGCATTATTGCTTAAAGAAATACCAATGCCCACTATTAAGCAGGCACTCGGACGCTTGGTTAAGCTTGGCCTTGTAAAACGCATCGGCCTGGGTAGGGCAACACGGTATGTAAAAGTATGAACAATTTAGTAAGTGAAGAAAATATTGAGCTTTACTGTTCTTTGTTTTGCGGCAGGCAAGATGTTTATGCACGGCATTGGGAGAAAAATGAAAAATCCGGATATAGTCCGGCATATGATTTTAATTGGTCAGAATTTTTAGCATTTAAAAGCCAGGGTGGCAGTTTAAAAGATTTTCCAAACAAGAAACTAATTCCGTTAACTCCCGACGTTATTAAAAAACATTTATTCGGCGCCCATACGATAGGCATTTATCCGATACTTTCCGATAATACATCCTGTTTTATCGCTGCTGATTTTGATGACCAGAATTGGTTTGAAGATGGTAAAAACTTCATTCAAGAATGCGGTAAGGTTGGTTTGAGCGGATATATGGAACGATCACGTTCGGGCAACGGCTGCCACGTTTGGATATTTTTTGAAAATCCATATCCGTGTTTTAAGAGCAGGAAAATAATCCTTGAGATTATTAAAAAATCACTAAAACTTTCTGAATTTGACAAAGAAGTCAGTTTTGACCGACTATTCCCCAATCAAGACAGCCTGGTAAAAAATGGTTTTGGGAATCTTATCGCCCTGCCATTCCAGGGCAGAAAAGTAACCGAAGGTAAAACTGTTTTTATTGATACGGGAAATAACCATCAACCCTATTCTGACCAATGGGAATTTTTAGCATCAATCAAAAAACATAGCGCTTCCGAACTGGACTCCGCATACCACACCATTTTTGAATCTTCAGAGTTAGTGGAGCCAACCAATAATATTTTCACTGGGAAAAACGACGTAATACATATCACATTAAGCAATAAAATAGCGTTAAAGCGTTCACAACTTCCCCATCATGTTATTGTCTTTTTGAAAGAAAAATTGAACTTTATCAACTCTGAATTTCTAATAAGAAGACGCATGGGGAAATCCGTCTACAAAATCCAAAAGTTTTTTAAGTTAATTGAAGAGAGTGGTGATACTATTTATTTACCAAGAGGATTTCTAAATCAGTTAGTAGTATTTTTGAAAGAAAATAATGTGCCTTATAATCTAACCGACGAACGACCCAACATTAAAAAAGTGAAGTTCGCCAGCAACATAACATTGAAAACTGACCAATTATTTGCAGTTGAGCAAGGCTTAAAAAATGATTCTGGCGTTATTGTGGCTCCATCGGGCAGCGGCAAAACTATTATCGGCCTAGAACTTATCGCGCAACGGAAACTCCCCGCGGTAATTTTAGTGCATCGGCAACAATTACTCGACCAATGGCTTGACCGCATCGAAACGTTTTTAGGAATACCAAAAACCCAAATCGGCCAGTTTACCGGGAGAAAGAAAAAGCAAGGCAAGCAAATAACGGTGGCTATGATGCAAACTTTGGACAGAATGAATCTGTCTGACTTGAGAAATTCATTTGGCACTATTATTACCGATGAATGTCATCATATTCCTGCCAAAACATTCAGAAAAGTTATATCGGAATTTAATCCAAAATATAGTTATGGCTTAACCGCCACCACAAAAAGAAAACACAACGATGAACAGCTTATTTATATGTATATTGGGGAAATTATTGCAAAACTTGAAGAGTCTCCGATAGTCATTTCTAACGAACCCACTGCCAGCGTCTCAACAGAAATTATTATTAAAGAAACTGAGTTGTCGTTGCCATTCAAATTTTCTACCGACAATTTCCAGCTTTTATCAAAGATAATATGCTTTGATAGTGCTCGGAATCAGCTGATAGTAAAAAATATTCTGACGCAAATTAGTGATGGCAAAAGAATATTATTATTGAGTGAGCGCAAAGATCACTTGGAAATCTTAAAAATGTATCTGAAGGGGTTATGCGAAACGATTGTTATTTCCGGCGAAGATTCGGCAGCAAAGCGCCTCATCAAAATTAAACAGATAGAAAATGGCCATTATCAAATTATTCTTTCAACCGGCCAGTTTTTTGGTGAAGGTTTAGATTTTCAAAATATTGACTGTTTGATGCTCGTTTTCCCGTTTTCCTTTGAAGGAAAACTCATTCAATATATCGGCAGGCTACGCGGGAAAAGCAGCAAAAAGACCATCATTGATTACCGGGACAAAAACATTCCCTTCTTGGAACGACAATTTAAACAGCGGCAGAGATATTACAAAAAATTAAGGTAGGCTTTTTAAAGTAATCTTGTGATGGCACTCAGAATCGAACGGCCATCAATCTTCCTAGGGCGGTTCGATTCTCAGGACCGTACCGTTGACTGGTTAAAAAATCTGTTACCTAATAGCTAGGGCAACTCAGTCTCTTGACTTAGCATGTGTTGGCAGTGGGCATTAGAAGCAGTTAGAACTGCTATATTGGCTTCACTTTAACCCGATTTTGAGGTTTTTGCAAACTTCGTAAAATAAAAAACCCATCCGAGTGATGGGCTATGTTCGTTCTTTTTGGCAGGGCTTCAATCCTCAACCAACCTTTTCCCACACTTGGAACAAAACCTTTCGTTCCAGTTTGGGATTTTCTCCCTTGCTTGGTTGATGAAGATGACTTGCAAAGCGTGAAGGTCATTCGTGCATTTGCGAATGTTGGACAGAATAGACCCTTCCGAGCCAACCGCATCCGAAACCTCTATGGCTTGTATCGTCAGGTCAAGAACAGTGCCTAATGGGTATTCAAACCCACAAGCTCCGCAAAACCTGTTTCCGCCCAGAGTGCAGATAGGATTTTGGCAGTTGGGACACTTGGTCAAGGGCGTTGTCATTGTTTCCTCTCTGAAAGAGTTTGAAAAGGTTTACACTGCGGGCAATTCTTTACCACAATTGTGGCAGAATTTTGACGGCTCTGCTACAAGATGGGCTATGTCAGGATATTCTTCTCTTTCCTTTCTGAAACCATCGCGTATCTTTGCCATACGCAAATGCAGTTCATCGGTGCAAGTCATTGGCAGGTCGTGGACAAACACTGGCGTTCCCAGTTGCCCTTGTTGCCTTTCCAAAAAATCTTGTTCCAAACCCGCCACCTCAAATGCATTCTGGAACTTTTCAGAAGTCGGAATTTTAGTGCCACAGAAAGGGCAAAAATTCTTGACCAGATAGTCCAGTTCCTTTTTACAAGACAAACATTCTCGCATTGGGTTTCTCCCTGTTTAGACACATAGTAAGAGCGACTTGACTACATATTACACAAATTTTAGAAATTAGCAACCAAAAAACCAATACAAGAAAATATCGGTTTTTATATTACTTTTTATTGTTTTTTCCCTATAACTTGCATCCAATTACTCTTTCTTGCGGTTCGGCTGGGAGGCATCACATTTTCATATACCATTTCTAACCCTACATTTTTAAAATACTCCTTAAATTCATCCAAAGTAAAGTAGCTGAAAAACCGTTCGTATTCGTAGCCGTAATCGTTGTCGGTTTTGGTTTCTTCATCCACTCCCCCTTCAATTTTTTCCTTAACGGCAATGTATAAATATCCACCAGAGTTTAATTTACCCACTGCTTTTTTGATTATGCCTTCGGCTTCTTTTTTGGGAATATGCAATAAAACAGCTTGCATAAAAATCCCATCAAAGCTCTCTTCTAATGTATCTACATTATTTATATCCATCACTAAAAACCTCCCTTCTGGCACTTCTCGTTTTGCAATTTCAACAAGATTTTCTGAAAAATCTACACCCAACACTTTCAACCCTTTTCCAATAAGGTATTTACTTTTTGTGCCACCGCCACAACCCACATCTAAAACACTACTACCTTGTTTTAAAAGCGAAACGAACTTATCAGTTCCCTCCTGCCACCAATCATCAGACGAATGGTCTTTGTGCCAGCTCTCTGCAATTTTATTGTAGGTATCTTTTAAGTTCATATTTTATTTATATTCCAATCTCAATTTTCCAGTTCATTGGAATAAGAGTTAAGTTAATTGGATGCGGAAAATTATTTTCTATTTTCCATTCTGATAGTTTGGACTTTATATCAGAAATAAGTTTATCGGCATCTGTTATTTTGTGGTCGCTTAAACGAATGAATATCTCTATGGGAGAAACTGCAATTTTAACTTGACTGTTGTTTGCATAAACTGGCACATCTTCAATGCTTGTTATCTTTGATACAATTTTATGCACCGCATCTGATAGGATTTTTATTTCTTCCTCTTTAACTTTTTGACTATCAAATTCTATGTTGATTATTGGCATAATTTTTATTTTTACAAATTACCTCCCCCAAACCTTATCATTTGGGGCAAAATCTACTTGATATTCTGGGATACCAATTGAGATACCATATTCCCTTGCATCCTTGTAAAGAATTGGATTTTTGATGTCTACCTTAAAAACCTTGCCACCACTGTAAACAATATAGTGATAATTTTCATTCTTAAAATCGGCATACCAGTTAGTATGTTCGGTTTCCAAATCATTGCTTAACTTTTTCACAATATCATCGGCTTTTTCTTCGGGGATTTCTACCGTATAAAGTGTCCATTGTTTTAAATGGGGTGTAGCGTGTTCTTTGGTAATGGGTTCGATTTTGGTTTCTAAAATAACAATATCTTTTAAGACATCTTTATTAACTAAACTTTCTTCAATGATTACGCCTTTGTAGTTCATAAATTTATTGATTATTAACTTTGTATTCCAAAAGCAAATAAGAGTTCTTCAACGGCTCGGCTTTCACCAATTCCAATGACTTTATTTTTGATAACTCTTTTACGCTATGAAGCGAATCTCCATCCATAATCGTTGAGGTATTTTTTCCACCAATCAGGGCGGGAGCAACAACCAACTGAATTTTATCTACCAAGCCAGCCCTGATTAAAATTGAGTTTAATGTTCCGCCACATTGGATGGTAAGTTTATCAACGCCATAATTACATAATTTTTCCATTAAATCCATAAAATCAATATCTTTGTCGTATAGTAATATTTCTATGTTAGGCATCTGCTTTCTCATCTTAAAAGCAGGGTGAGATTTGTTGGTTGTA
This sequence comes from Candidatus Staskawiczbacteria bacterium RIFCSPLOWO2_01_FULL_38_12b, assembly GCA_001820255.1. GTDB lineage: Bacteria > Patescibacteriota > Minisyncoccia > Minisyncoccales > Staskawiczbacteraceae > VGLO01. The sequence goes on from MHPA01000015.1 coordinate 6,423, forward strand.
GCGATAAAAAGGGTTTTTGCTTTTTTGGCTAAATACTCCACCCCTTTGTTTTTAAGATACGGCTCGTTATCAATAACTATAAAACTAACAGGTAGTTTTACTGGTTCATCTGTTTTTTTGTTGATACCTATTTTTGCAAAAAC
>MHPA01000015.1:6611-13443 GCA_001820255.1 Candidatus Staskawiczbacteria bacterium RIFCSPLOWO2_01_FULL_38_12b
TGTTGATACCTATTTTTGCAAAAACTCGCCCCGTATTCATAGAAAATAAATCGGTCCACTTTTCAAGTTCGTAGTATTGATTGAGTCCCTCTTTTACGCCCATAATTTGAGGAAAATCCTTATCTACATCCAAAGAGTCGCTATCGCCAGTTGATATTTTTCCATCAACGGACATCAACATAAATAAAGTTGTTATCGGCTTTTTCATATTGTTTTAACTATAAACAAAAAACTCCCCTGTGGGAAGTCCTTTGCTTGGAGTAGCACTCTTGATAGACCCGTAAGCCACCACCGCTTTTAACCGCACCTTTTACCAACTCGGTAAATCCACTACACAAGGTAGATGGCAGACTTATTGCACGGCAATGTTTCCAGCCGAATGCTGGAAAATATCAACTCTCACTACTCCGATGTAATACTATAATTTTTTAACTAAATTTTCAACTCTCTTTTTGACTTTTTATATAAATGGGGATTTACCCTTTTATCAACTTCCAATAATAAACTGAAAAAGCCGAGTAGGTTTTAAATATTGAAATATTCTTTTAGCATTGTCACTAAGGTTGTCCTGCCCCGATTTGTTTTAAGATACTCCTCCCTTCTTTTCGCATCTTTCATATTTGAATATGCTTCGTAATGAATAAGTCTTAATGGAATATAAAATTTTGTTGATTTCACATGACCACTATTATGGTATTTTATCCTTTCTTTTAGGTCTTCAGAATAACCAATATAGATGAAATTTTTACTTTTATTATACAAAATATAAACGTAGAAAAATTTCATATATGATTTGTGCCTGGGGAGGTACAAGACTGCACCTCCCTCGGCTCCCATTTGTGCCACCGACTCCGCCTACGAGGCGAAGCCGGGTAAAATTCTTATGGCCAGGTACAATTCTATACCTGCCTGCGTCCCAATTCTGCTTTTGTCTCCGCCTGCGGGCGAAGCAAGGCGCAGACTTGTGCCTTGCAGGGGCGCTGGGAATCGAACCCAGACCAAAGGTTTTGGAGACCTTTATGATACCATTTCACCACGCCCCTATACTGCGAATTTTTAAATGAAGCAACCCTGGGGCAGAGCCCACAGGGTATCCGTGCAAGGAAGGATTTATAATCAGAAACCTAAGGTTTCCGATACCTTCCTAAGCGGACACCCCGCGGCAGAGCCGACGGGGAATACTTGCTATTTAAAATTTTTAATAATTATGTGTCAAAAATTTTGACAAAACAAAATTTTGACAAATTTTATTATTTTAAACCACCTTTATAGTACCAGATTTTTCAGTTTTATCAATAAAATAAAAGGCCCCGCAGAATTTCTTCTGCGGGGCACACCGAAAAAACTATAACCCAAGAATGGCAATTTCGGCTTTGAGGGCTGAAATTTCATTCTTAAGCCGCCTTATTTCGGCCTCAAGGTCTAAAATCCTTTTGTTGAGATTTTTAATTTCATCCCAACGAGCTAAGGACTCGTCTTCAATCAACTTGAGATCAGCCTTTATTTCGACTAATTCAATATCAACCTCACTTCTTTTTTTCTCCAACAAGAGGTCGAACTTCTGGGAATTTTTCCTTAACTTCCCCCTTATCTCTCTCCCACCCTCAAGGGTCAAGGATTTTAGCTCTTCCCTAAGAGTTTCTTCTTCCTCCAAGAGAGCCAATCTCTCCTTTCGGTAAAGACCCTCTATCTTGGCGAGACGCTCCCTGCCAGCCTTTTTGGCAACTTTGAGTTTTTGAATAACTTCACCCACTGCTGTAATTTTTGTTTTAACAGCCTCTTCGGCCTTTTCCCTTTCTTCTTCGGCTTTCAGAAGTCTTGCTTCCTTGTCTCCTTTAAGCACCTCCTTAACGACCTTCAATTTTGCTTTTTCGGCTTTCTCGGCCTTTTGATCCTCTTCTCTCCTTGTTTTAACTGCCAAAACCGCCTGAGCTTTTACTGCCACTTCGTTTTTTTCTTTCTCTACCCTTGAATCATGTTCTAGTTTGCGATCCGACTCGGGACTGATTTTGTTAATCAGTCCACTACAAACAAAGAAAGTTGACCAAATGGAGATCAAAACTGCACCTAAGATAACCAACGGTTGGGAAACTTTAGACCAATCCATGACTTTCTCCTCGCATTAGTAGCGACACCAAACGAAGTTGTCAGGTTATCGCAAACTTCGCATAATACTGCAGTAATTACATTAATAAGTGTAATACTATGCGAAGTTTGCGATACATTTAGATTGTAAAGGAACCATTGTTTGATTGTTGACTTTATCACATATACTCACATATGTCAATGCCCGCATACGGGCTTTAAACCAAAGACCCAAGATACAGTCTTGGGTGTAAAAACATTTGTCGATAACATCTTTAACTTATTGGTAAATCGCAATAACTTGTCGCACAATGAGTTCGCTTGGATTAATATATTTTCCGGTAAAATCAAACCACACTTTCATAAAATCACTTTTTTCAATTTTTCGTAGCTTTCCTATTTCCGGATCCTGTAAATAGATAAATTCAGCATCCAATCCGACGACTACCGAATAATGGCCATCAGCAACTTCTGAATCTTCATAATCAACTCGGCCTCGGGTAAACCAATTTACAATCACGGGAACTTTTTTATCCAACCATTCCTGAATATCTTCAAATGAACTGTTGTTTTTAACTTCTGCTTTAAATCCCGTACTTTCAGCGGCCTTTTTAATTCCTTGATCACTTGTTCCCAGTTCCGTTTTGTCGCACAATAATTCAATCTCTTTTTCTGATTTTTCAATTCCATAGTAATCAAAAACCATCTTGAGGCTGGCCGGCCCGCACATTGATTGGTGTAAAGTTTCCTGAAATGGCTTTACTGGCAATACATTTGGTTGCATAATTTTAAAGATTATATAATCCTTTTTCTTTTAAGACATTGATCCCAATTTCATGATAAAATATTCCTTTTTTAATGCACTCAAACGCCTCCCGAACATGGAACACTGTATTTTCTGGTAAATTGTCCCAAGAAAACCAATTTAAATCCTCGCATTTATCCGGTTCCATATTTTTAACTTCCCCGCCCCATTTTTTAACTTTAAAGAAAAGATCAATACGGTCGCCACTGGGATCATGCTTCGTTCGATATCCGACATGTACTAATTTAAGATTACTTAGAGTTAAATCCACATTTACCTCTTCTTTCGCTTCCCTAATAATAGCCTCTGTTGGTAATTCTCCTTCTTCCACGTGTCCGGCAGGAACCTGATAATTTCCATCTTGATAGCCGGTATTAAATCTTCTGCCAAGCAGAATTTTCCCGTCTCTTTCCAATAAAATATATACTGCCGGCACTGATTTATTTCTGATTTTCATAACTATATTTTAGCTTTTTTAATTACAGATTTTATAAATTTATCCTTACTAGTCGTATAAGCCCTTCTGTCTTTGGGATATTTTTTGGCCAACATCAGTTTAAAACCTGAATAGTCTTTAGCTACTTTAGGGTTTTTTAACAAATATTCTTTGAAAATAAGGGTCTTTTTTAATTCAGGACTATCTTTTTTCACAAAGTGCAGATGGTGGGTGGATATTTTAGGATCGCCTTTTACATAAAGAATCCTATTGTTCTTTTTATCTTCACTATAAAAATTATATCCTAGTTTTTGTAAATCCTCTAAGATTTTTCTGGTTTTTACTTTTTTCAAAGAAGAAATTTCTGCAAACATATCAATAATGGGCTTAGCTGGAATATTTGGAATAGCGGTACTGCCTCCGTGATGGATTTCAAGAATAATATCAGGAAACTCTTTGAGCAGTAACTTTTTTTCTTTTTCAAATAATTTAGCCCAATTAGCATTGTGTTTTTTCAATTTTACCACTCCCTTTTTCAAACCTATATAGTTATTCATACTTTATTTTGTTCTTTTTTCTAATTCATCCATGGTTAATAAAAACTCTTTTTCCAGATCAACACCTAATTCACCGGAAATCACAATAATTGACCATAGGCAATCTGAAAGTTCGTGCGCCAGTTTTTTATCAACGTCTTCCTTGTACCTGAAATTATTCTTGACCATTACCAGTTTTGCCAAATCCCCCACATCTCCCATAAACCCCTGAGTATATTCAGCAACGCTCCACGGTTTGTGTCCGCTTTTTTCGTTAAATAATTTATATGCTTTCTGAATTTCTTTAGCTCTTTTTATGATTTCTTTAAATTCCATGTTTCAAAAAACGTTAATCCCGAATTTTTTAAGTTCTACGGTCAACGGCAATATGGGAAGTCCCACAATATTAAAATAATCCCCTTCTATTTTTTCTACAAACAATCCGCCAAGATGCTGGATGGCGTATGATCCGGCAAATTCCAATGGCTCTCCTGTGGCAATATAGGCATCTATTTCTTGCTCGGGAACATCTTTAAAATACACTTTTGTTTCTATGGATTTTGAAAACTTTTTCCCTGTTTCTGTATCAATGATAGTAAAACCGGTTATGACAGAATGCGCCTTGCCGCTCAATTTTTGTAACATAATCTTGGCGTTTTCTTTTGTTTTTGGCTTACCTAAAACTTCTTTCCCAAGAACGCAAAAAGTATCAGCCGCAATAATAATTGAATCCTTGTGCCTTAAGGCTACATCCTGTGCTTTTCTCAAAGACAAATATTCCGCCAATTTTCTTGGATTCATTTTTAAATTCATATCTTCTTGATAGTTGCTTGGGTCTATCTCAAATTCTAAGCCAATTTGTTCGAGCAAATTTTTTCTTCTTAGGGATGATGATGCTAGAATTATTTTTTTCATACCTTCATTAAATTATTGTTTTTTGAGCGATTCCTGCGCTTTCTGAATTAAATCGCACAACAAATCTTTTTCACCGTGGTAGCGTTCAATGAGAGTTTCTGTGTCCAGCAAATCACGTTCAAGTGCGTCTGGTTTTGGAGTAAAATCTTCTAACTTGCACGAGTTGCTGACAAAAACTACCATATACTTATCTTTGTATTTGCCTTTACTTGATGTGGTTGATTTTGCATAAAGGATAGCGTTCATAAAAGAAACTCCTGCCTCTTCTTCTGCTTCGCGCCTAAGTCCATCAATTAGTTCTTCCTCATTTTCAAGGTGTCCGCCGGGAATATCCCAGCCACGCTCGTTTCGACAAGCTACAACTTTTTCGCTAATAAAACCGATAAGGAAAACCGCACTTACTTCTGATTTTTTAATTATTGCTCCTTTTGGAATTAAAGTGATTTTCATTTCTTTTTAGAAACAATACACATCCATCGTAATTGAATGTCGGTATTTTTTATCGGATACCATTCTTTAACTTCATAATCCATCCATAATCGTAAAAAGATAATCTTTTTCATTTTGGTAATTTTCCCGGTATCGGGGTCTGCAAGTTCAATAGAATCTTTATTTACTTTTTCAACCACACTAAAGTGGCCAATGTAGCCTTTCATCATCCATGAAACAACAATAACTTTATTGGGTTTATTAAAACGCCCAAGATCTGCCCAAGTAGAATTTGCTTTTTCCTTTACATTTAAACCAAATTTTTCAACGGCTAAAACCAAATCTTTATTGTATAAACCACCTCTCTTTTTGTAGCCAGATACTTTTGCAATTTCTTTGAAAGTGTAGGGCACCTTAAAGTAATTAAGGATCATTTGAATACTTGTTGGACCACAAGCCGAATCATCTCTTTGTTTAATAGGTTTAATTTTCATACTATTTTAAATGTTCTAAATAATACCTGCTAAATTGCCTGTAAGAATCTAGCTTTTCTTCATAATAGTCAGTCATTTCTTTGGGTGTGTATAAAGCCTCAACTTTTTCTAACCCTTCTAATATCATAATGTTGCCGATTGAAGTTCCCTTACCTTCCGATTTCTTTGATATTACCCCATTAATTTTAGATACAAAAGTTACCGGTTCTTTGCGTGGTTCGCAAAAAGCCAGGCAGTCCACTATTTGGAGTTTTCGGTCAGTTTTATCCTTCATTAAATTCAATAAATCTTGGCTTGATAAATAATGATTCATTTGTTTCATAAATGGACCAGGGAAACCATTGAGACTTCCAATAAAAAATCCGGCATCAGTCACCAGCACCGGCTTATTTTCTTTGTCTGCGACGAACTTTGCAGAAAACTTTGCGATTTCTTCAACCGAAAAAGATTGGATTTCAGGGACTTCATAATCTAATGTTAACATTTCTAAATCAATGCCATGCATGGACAATGCCTTTGTAGCCGTTAACATTTTTACTTTATTTGTGGTCGCTAAATATATTTTCATTTTTTATTTTGATTACGTTTCAGATATTCTTTTATTAGCTCAATATCTTTAAAATCTTTTTCTCGGCCCATCGCTTTTTTAAATTTTATGGTTTCTTGAAGGTTTAAAAATGGAACTTCATTAATAATAGTTGCCGTGCTAATCGCCTCTTCTATGAGAGTTGAATAATTCTCCCAATCAAGTTTTGAACCAATATCAATTTTCTCTCCGACAAGAAATAATTTCCCCCATCGTATTTCTTCCGTGTATACTTTAGATTCTTTCAGTTTTTTAAATAATTCCGGACTCACAATAACATCAACATCGCGAGTGTCCCGTATGCCAAGAACTTCAAGAATACCGGCTCCGATAACAACATATTCTCCCGTTGGAAAATGTAAACTTTTAACTCTTTCAAAAATATTCATTATTTAAATACCGTGTAACTTTAGATTAGGTAGAGGTTCTTTGTTTTTCAAAAACCGTTCAAGCCAGCTAAACATCAGATCATTCGCTTCACCCCTAAATTCCATTAGCCCATGATCAGCTCCTTCAAATATCACCAAACGAAATGGAACTTTTTGC
>MHPA01000015.1:13474-19393 GCA_001820255.1 Candidatus Staskawiczbacteria bacterium RIFCSPLOWO2_01_FULL_38_12b
TATTGAGTCATGGGCCTGTACCCGCCAATCCCCCGTGCCGTGCATAATCAACAGCGGGGTCTTTTTATAAATTTTTTCAGGCCAATATAGAGCAGATCTTTTTACCTGTTCTTTTTTGGATTTTCCATACAAAGATATTTGGTGTTTTCGCCAATCCTTTCTAAATTTTGGAGCATTTACTTCATCAGCAACACCAGCCGTAATAACTGCGGCTTTAATCCACGTTACCAGCGACAATGTGCGGTAGGTCATCATTCCGCCGCGGCTTCCTCCAACCATGCCGATATTATTTACATCGGCATTAGGCCAATCTTTTATTATATCCTTTAAGACTAAAACATCTTCAATATTTTTATCTCCCCAGTCGTCAGTTCCTTCACTTCCCGGACCTCCAGAATATTGCGAAGCAAAAATAACATACCCTTTGAGAGCCAACCTACTCAGTCTGCCAAAACAATCAATCATAGTTAGTGCACCAAAGTCCTTTGAACCACCTCGGTTCCAGATAATCGCCGGTAATCTACCACGCTTCTTTTTAGGTTCAATAATATATCCTGCAATAACCAATCCGCGAGAATAATAGGTTATTGCATACACATTGATATGATTTTTATTTTTCAAAGCCAAAGACAGCATTACTGAAGGATTTTTAAAATTATTTTTAATCTCTTTTGAAAAAGTGACTAGTTTTTTTGATATAAGAATTTTCTTCATAATTTATATTAGTGGTTTTTAATCACTATTAACTTTTCGTCGGCAGTTGGAATTTCCATGGCATTAATAGTTTCATGCAATAGATTTTCATCTAGCACAAAGCGGTTTTTTTGTTTTTTATTTTCTTGCCAGCGATCTATGGCAACTTTTGCAGAAACGTCTATATAAATCACTTTTGCATCTGCACCGACACTGTGGGCAACTTCACGAAGTTTGTCCCGGCTTGCTTTAGTATGGTTAGTTGAATCATAAAGGACGTTTAAACCTTTTTCCAAAGCTTCTTTTGTTTGTTGATAAGAAATATCAAACACTTTTTTCCAGCCTTCGGTATCAGGCAGTTTATTGGTATTCCAATCGTAGTGTAATGTTTCCAAAATAGCATCAATGCTAACATAAATACAAGATGTTTGTTCTAGAATCTTTTTGCCGATGTAGGTTTTTCCGGAATACGGAAGCCCGCACAAAATCCAAAGGGTTTTATGGGGATTATTTATTGATTGGATAAGTTTCTCAATAGTTTCCATTATTAATTTCTATGTGACTTTTTTATAACCATACTTATTTAAAAACGGTTCAATGTCCGAGTACTTTTTACCGGCCAGCCAGCCGGCTGCACAAAACTTTTCTTGGGTGGTTTCTACCAAGCAAAAATCCGGCATTATAAATGTGTCTTTTTCTTCTCTTGTTTTAAATTCAAAATCAACAAAAACCAAGCCCTTAAAATCATCCTGATAAACATCTATTTCTGCCATATTTTCCCCATAAGGATACTTACATCTTATTTTATGCAACTTTTTACCGTCAACGTTTTTTAATGCTGAAAATTCCTCATCAGTGAGGCTAATCGTATGTTCTGACTGCTCGGACGAATCTTTTCCATCCAGCGGTTCTTTCTTGGTTATTTCACAAACATCTCCTCGTTTGCGGATTCTTAAGTGCGGATGGTCTACGGTTTTTGGAATGTAAATATCAAAAATTTCTATTGATGGTTTTTCTTTGATATCTTCAGGAAAGTATTTTAACAAATATGTTTTTTCTAGTTCTATTTCCATAGGTTTTATTGCCTTTATTTTCTTATATACAAAATCATAATAAAATCATCTATTAACTTTCCTTTATATTGTACCTGCTTTGGTATTTTTGCCACTATTTTAAACTCCATTTTTTTGTAAAGATTTATGGCTGGCTTATTGCTGACATACACTTCCAATTGAATTATTTTAGGTTTTGGCTTCAGTTCCTTTTTGGCCAATGTTATGATTTCGGTCATTAAATATTTGCCCAATCCCATTCCTCTATAACCTACTCTTATTGCAATGCCGAATTTGCCTATATGGTTTCTTCTGAACTTATCTAATTCTACACTAACGGTACCTACAACATTGCCATCACTTTCTGCGAGAAGAAAAACTTTATTCCTTCTCTTTGTTGTTTTTAGGATATTATCTAAAAAGATTATCTCATCTTTGAGACTTGTTTTTTCGTTAATTAAAATCTTGGCATCTTCTTTGGCCAAGGAATTAATAAAATCCTGGAATTTCTTAGCCTGTTTTATGTCAGATTTTATTAAATTTCTTATGGTTATTTTTTTATTCCCAAAAATTTTCATTTTTTATTTCATTTTTAATTGCAAAACAATATACAACATCAACTAAGATTGTTTTTATGTTTCCATACTAACAAAAAACCAACCCAAAATAAAGGTTGATTTTTTGTTCTGGATGCGGCTCTCAGCCCTGCCTGCCGGTAGGCAGGCGGTTTGGCCATCAAAGAAAATTCTTTATTGGCAAAAAAGCAAGCAGACATACCAGTTATTCATGTTTTATTATGGCTTGCCCTTCAGTAAATTCAGGACTTGCACTGAGCTTGCCGAATTGCTGACGCTATGGGACGAGATTAGAACTTGTTTAAACTTTATTTATTTGGATTAAATTCTATAATCCACTCAATGCCATATTTATCTCGAAACATGCCCGCATATGACCCCCAAGGACTATCGCCCATGGATCCTTCTACGTTTCCTCCAGCCGAAAGGCCGTTAAATAACTTATCCGCCTCTTCTTTGCTTTCCGCGCTTATTAAAATCTTGCTTCTGTTTTCATTTTCATTTACTCGTCCCATAATTTCCGGGACATCATTCGCCATTAACATATTATTTTTACCGACAGGCAAGGTAATGAGCATTATTTTATCTTCCTCGTTTTTTGCAACCGAAAATTCAGGACTTGCAAGATCCTTAAAACGCATCACTTTTGTAAACTCTCCACCAAATACTGATTTGTAAAAAGTAAACGCTTCCTCTGCATTACCGTTAAAGTTGATCCAAGGATTTATTGTTTTCATAATTGTAATAGATTTATTTGTTGACGTTATGGGACGAGGTGAGAGTTTATTTTATTGGTTATTCTGTGTCAGAAATTACTTTTACGCATAAGTAAAAGTAACCGGCAATAAATAAAAATATTGGTATTAAATACCAACTGTTAATATTTGGCAATAATGTTTTACCGAAGAGTGAGAGGAAGAAATTTATTATTACCACACCTATATTTTGTAAAAAAATACAAACTGTTAATGCAACCATCATAACTCCTCCAATAAGATTAACCTTGCCAGCAATGGATTTCATCTCCTCCTTTAAGAGCTTCGCTACAATGCTAGTTAATAATTTAAAAATGTTATCCATGTCAATCAGTATTAGTGACCTCTTATTGCTAGGATAGTTGTAGTTAATAAAGAGGCTGAACCAAGTGTTATAATTAATGCAAAGTATGGGTGGAAAAAATAATTACCCGAATAGAGATACATTAAAATATCTAAAATCCCTACACTGAAAACAAAAGTAGATAATAAAAGAGAAGTTAATCTATAAGAAGAAATTGACATTGAAATAATGATGTCCGAGTATAATTCTTTTTGTCTATGAGCAGTTATTTTATAAAGTGGTGTAGAAATAACTTCTTGTTCTTCATAAGTGGTTAACATATTAAAAGCAGACAAATCTCTTAGTTGTCCTATTCCTGGCAAATTTTGCCTAAAAATTGTTTGTGAATCTGACATATTTAAATATTTAATAAAGTAAATGTTTCTTCTGCTTTTTTATTACCAGCATCTATGGCCTCGTTTAAGAAATTACTGAAAATACTTTTTGAATAATTCCTATTAAGCATATTAAAGTAATCAAAGTCAACTAATGTAAAAACTTCTGGCACATTAATATTATCTCTATATTCCATATACTGCCCTAGTAGTTGTTCTTTTTTCATCACGCCAAAATTATAGTTAATCTTGCTATTATTCACTCCCAACATTGTTAAAGGCATGGCCACATCAATAGACTCATTTAGTAAGACATTTGGCTTGAAAAATATATCTTTGATTTTTGCAACAAAACTGTCAAAATCATCCACTTCTTTAATCCAAGTAGTTCTTATGCCAACTCTTTCCATTACGCCCCAATTCATGTGATTGTTTATTCTGTGTACTAAGTCTCGGACAGAGGCTTTCAGTTGGTCAGTAGTTAAACTGGTGTCTTCTAAGTTAATACCAAGCCTTTTTGGCTCAACAATAACCGTAATTTTTTTATTTTTTAATTGTACGTTAACACCTCCACCCAAAAACGACTTACTATCTGGGGGTGGTGTGCCACCAATGGCATTGATTATATTGCTTACAAAATCAAATTGATTGGAAGGTGTTTTATACCTTATTTCTATAATGGTTTTAATAGGTCTCATACGGTTCTTATACTACTTCTTGACTATTTTTTCAATACTATATAAAAACTATTTCTCTTAAATCTTTTAATGAATATCTTTCGACTACTACTTCTTTATCCCAAACTTTTAACATTTTCCCATTCCATTCTAAAAAATCAAAAGTTTCGATAGTTTTGCTAAAATAAAAATAAATTTTATCATATTGTTCTTGAATATTCATTTTCATAATTTATAAAAACCAAAACTGAAATTCTGGGTAAGTTTCTTTATCGTAAAATTCGAGATTTTTGTCATCCTCCCAAACTAATTCTGTTAGATTTTCATAATCTTCACTGTATCCTCGGCACATAACCAAAAGACGATTAAAGGGATTTAATCGTAGAATGAGTTTTGCAAAAAATGGTAAGAGTTGTATTTCCATAATTATTTGAGCCGATAATTTCCTCGACTGGTAAATTCAAGATAGCCCTTGTCTCGCAATATTTGGAGTTGCTGCCGAATTTTATCTTTGATGTGGCGGTTATCGGGGTGTTTTTTGCTCAATTCATTTTCAAATGCGTATATATCGTCAAGTGAAAATTCTTTGCGACCTATTTTTTCAACACATAGCATAGTGTCCAATAACCAACCCTTTGCGGTGATTTCTTTTTCGTCACGCAAGAAAAGTGTTTTCTTCCAATCTGATAAAACTTTTTCTTTCGGCTCTATTTCTCCGCCCCGAACAAAGTATATTTTTCCCGTTTGCGGAATGTGATTTAGTAGGATATTACAACCAACCCAACCGGAACGGCGAGCAGTCAGCGAAAGCGGTTTTCGTTTTTCAATTATTTCTGGAACGAAAAAATGTTTCGGAATGACAAAAAAGTTCAGGACTTCAAAACTTTTCAAGTCATAATTCAGTAGGAAAAAATTGGGGTTATTGCTACTTTGCAATCGTTCAATCATTGTACGATATGCACCATCCACAATTTTTACGCCAACGCTATTCTGTTTACTTTTTAGCTCATACTCTTCTTTACAGTTTGAACAATAAAAATCTGCAACAGGCTGATTATTCGGATACTTATCAATATCCAAGTGTCCACAGTTCGGACAAAAAATTACACTATCAACCCACGCCTCACTTAAAACGCGAATTTTTTGCGATTGGCTTATGTAATTATCCGCAAGCTGTGTATCAAATGATAACTTCATACTTTAAAAAATCTACCATTGTTTTATTAAATAATACCGCCAATTTATTAATTAATCAATTTGCTAGGAGTAACCAGAACAGGAACGAATCCAAAATGAGTGGGTTGGTTTTTAGATTTTAACCGCAGAAAATGCGACTTTTTTTATGTCCAAAAACTTCATACTAAAAAATCACCGAAATTTCGGTGATTTTTTACTGGCTCCCGAATTAAAACCTTCGCAAACTTTTGATATTATTTTACCAAATATGATACACAAATCCAAAAAGCGAAATCTGAAATGATGCGCCCCG
>MHPA01000015.1:19544-21866 GCA_001820255.1 Candidatus Staskawiczbacteria bacterium RIFCSPLOWO2_01_FULL_38_12b
GGCTTCGGCTTTCTTTCTGCTGGCGATTGAATTAAGAAATGCTTATTGTGATGTCGTTGTAGATTTTAGGTATCAAAATTGATTCAAGAGTATTTTGTCTGATTATTTCGATATCAATATTGCTTTTATTTTTAATCTTCTCTTTTAAACTTTCACAATGATTATCACCAACTATCACTAGTCCATTATTATTTCCATTGGAAAAATTTTTAATTATTTTCTCAACCCAATCATCTTCTCGCAATCCTTGATCAATAATCTGGGGGAATTCGTCAATCTGGATATAGGAAATTTTTTGCTCTTTTGCTAATGAGCTTGCTGAACTCTCTGAATCGCTAATAAGTGTCCATTCCTCAAAAATATGAAGAATTTTATTTTTTGAGATAAATTTTCGCAACCAATCAAAAAATGGTTTTTGATATTGAGTAGTTTCTTCTGAAAGTTGGTGAAAAGTAAGTTGTGAAGATGAGGCAGTCCTATGTGGAAATCCCCCTATAACTTGATAACCATGATTTACTCCGACAAAATAAATCATATATTTTTTCTCGCAAGTTTTCTTTTTTCAACAGCACAAATAGGGCACCATGAACCCTTTATCACATTACCTGGCGAAGCATTCCATCTATGTTTTTTATCACATTGCCATTTTAATTTTGTATAAATATTTACATACTGAGTTGATAGACATTTCCCGCTTCGCATCTTTGCCATTTCTCTCATTTCTTTTATTGTATGCTTGGCCTTTCCTGAACAAAAAGGACACCAATAACCTCCGGTCTTTATGTTAGACGGAGAAGCTAACCATGTATGCCCATTTTTGCATTGCCATTTGAGTTTGGTGTAGCCGTTGATATATTTTTTTGATAAACATTTTCCGCCACGACTTTCTGCTATCTTTTCCATCTCATCTATTGTTAAAGGTGCCATACCTGCGCAATGTGGGCACCAATGACCACTTTTTATATCGTTTGGTTTTGCTTCCCATTGATGACCTTTTTTACATTCCCATTTAAGTTTTTGGTGATTATTGACATAAATCTTTGATAAACATTTTCCACCTCTGCTAGTAGCTAATTTTTGCATTTCTTCTATGTTCAATAACGCTTTTCCAGAACATTTTGGACACCACCAATAACGAATATTTCCTGGTGTTGCTTCCCACTGATGACCTTTTGCGCATTGCCACTTTAATTTAGAACCAGTACCAAAATAAACATTTGAGAGACAAATCCCGCCATTGATAGCGGCCAACTTCTGCATTGCAAGTAAATTATTCTGGTGATATTTAGAGGTTATTTCTTTAATGTTTATTTTCCGGTGTGGAGGTATTTTAATCTTTAATTTTAAGCATTTACTAACAATGTATTGATATAACTCAGAAACTGGCACATCGAATGGTATCTCCACAAGTTTTAGGCCTCTTTGCTTGCATAAATTACGCTTGAGTCGATCGTCCGAGATTCGTTTCAATAATTCTTTTTTTCCAACACGCAGAAATGGAGTATGACGATAATGCTGTTCCCCGTGATGCTCAAATGCAATACCAAGTTTTTCGTTATATCCATCAAGTTCCATTAAGTTTTTACTTTTATTCATCAACCATTCAGGTTTTTTCTTGGGGAAAGATTTTTTAAAAATAATCTCAAATATTTCACGACATAAATTTTCTCTTACGCCTCTTGTGCCACAAAATGGGCACCACGAACCACGACTTTTAATATTACCGGGTGTTGCTTCCCACTGATGCCCATCTGCGCACCTCCAAGTAAGATTTACATGGTTACCTAAATATTTTTTTGACAAACACTCACCACCGCGTTTAGTGGCAATTTCCTGCATATCATAGATTGTAAGTTTTGTACGCATTTTAAAACTTTATTTCAAAAGTTTATCAACCGAAACGTCGAGAGCTTGCGCCAAACGTTCTAGTTGTTGAATTGTAATGTTTTTCTTGCCGTTTTCTATGGCACTCATATAACCCCTATCCATATCAAGCGCTCGGCAAATGTCGCCTTGCGACATTCCCTTTTTAGTCCTTATTTTCTTTATGTTTTTTCCCAATCTTTCAGTTATCAACATGCGTATATGTTATACCCTATTGCACTATTAAACAATCTTGTATTATAATTCAAGTATGAATCGCCAGCAGAAAGAAAGCCGAAGCCCGCGCGGATTCCTCCCCAGACCCCTCCTCCGCGCGGGCGAGTTCGTCGCCCCGCCTCCTTTACCCCAGAAAAATAGTGGCGGGGCGCATCATTTCAGATTTCGCTTTTTGGATTTGTGTATCATATTTGGTAAAATAATATCAAAAGTTTGCGAAGG
>MHPA01000016.1:0-7270 GCA_001820255.1 Candidatus Staskawiczbacteria bacterium RIFCSPLOWO2_01_FULL_38_12b
TTTAATGATGTGCGGTTTTTCTTTGGGAACAATAAGATCATCCATGCCCCAACTGATTCCAGACAAGGTGCAATATTCAAATCCCATCGTCTTAATTTTATCCAACGTATCAATGGCGTCTTTGCCATGGTATTTTTCAACAATGTCGCGAACCAAGGCTTTTAAGGCTTTGTTGTCTATTAATTTGCTTACATAAGGGTAATCTGCCGGCAAGCTGGTGTTTAAAATAAGACGGCCAACGCAGGTTTCAATAATTTCGTGCTCGGCTGACTTTGGATTTGGAACTTTAATTTTATCATTTAATCCAAGGTATCCGTATTCATAAGCCATGGTTGCCTCTGAATCGGAAGAATACCATTTAACATCTTTTTGGTCATTTGGCTCTTGTAATTTTGACAAGAAATAACATCCCAAAGAGATATCGCGATACGGGCCGATGACCGGCATTCCCGTAGCAGGTCGTAAAAGATTTAAGGAAGACAGCATAATTTCCCTGGCTTCTTTTTGGGCTTCATCAGACAAAGGCAAATACACCGCCATTTGGTCTCCATCAAAGTCGGCGTTAAACGCCTCGCAGGCAAACGGATGCAGTTTGATAGTTTCTCCTTCGGTCAATACCGGCCAAAATGCCTGGATTCCAAGGCGATGCAAGGTAGGGGCGCGGTTAAGCAATACCACCTTATCTTTGACTATTTCCTCTAAAATGGCCCACACCTCGGGAATTTTTTCTTCAATTAATCTGGCGGCTCCCCGTATATTGTAGGCCAATTCTTTATCTAAAATTCTTTTTATGACAAAGGGTTTAAATATTTCAAGCGCCAAGGTTTTTGGCAAACCGCATTGTGAAAAATGCAATTCGGTACCCACGGTAATTACTGATCTTCCAGAGTAGTCAACACGTTTGCCCAAAAGGTTTTGCCTGAACCGTCCCTGTTTGCCGGCCAAAATCGCAGCCAAAGATTTTAGTAATCTTTTTCCTCCGGTGGTGGCGGTAGTCGTAACCCCTTTTCTCATTTCATTATCAATTAAAGCATCAACGGCTTCCTGAAGCATTCTTTTTTCGTTTCTGACAATAACCGCCGGAGCCGAAATTTCCAGCAAATATTTAAGCCGGTTATTTCTATTGATAACTCTTCGGTACAAATCATTTAAATCGCTGGAAGCGTACCGGCCGCCATCTAATTGCACCATGGGACGCAAATCGGGCGGTAAAATAGGGAGCACATCAATAAACATCCATTCAGGCCTTACCTTGGCCCGTAACATTCCTTGGAAAAGTTTTAATCTTCTTAAAATTTTCTTTTTGGTAAGAGGCGGCGCTTCTTTGCTTTCTTTTACCAATTCATCGGTGGTAACCTGCAAATCTACGCTGGCAAATAATTTTTTAATCACTTCGGCGCCCGTACCCGCTTCAAACATTTCGCCGAATTTTAACGACAAATCGTTATAAACAACTTCCGATAAAATCATCAGTGGTTTTATCTCCAGCACTTCCGCTTTCACCTTTTCCCTTAATTGTTTTAATTCATTCTTTTTGGCATCGGTGGTTTCTTTTTTGACTTTTGTTTTATATTCCTGTTCCACCTGGTCTAAGATTCTCTGACGGGCTTCATTATCAACCTTGGTAATAATATAGCTTGAAAAATAAATCACTTTTTCCAATTGCTGGCTGGATTTATTTAACACCAACCCCATTCTGCTTGGCACGCCCCGTAAAAACCAAATATGCGAAACCGGAGTAGCTAATTTAATATGGCCCATCCGTTCTCTTCGCACTGAGGACTTGGTAACTTCAACTCCGCACCGATCACACACCACGCCTTTATAACGTATCCTTTTGTATTTTCCGCAGGCGCATTCAAAGTCTTTGTCGGGACCGAAAATCCGCTCATCAAAAAGACCGTCCTTTTCAGGCTTTTGGGTCCGGTAGTTTATGGTTTCCGGAGTAATAACTTCGCCATGGCTCCATGACAAAATCTCCTCGGGAGAGGCCAATTTTATTCTGATTGATTCTAGGTCTACTACTCGCATAGCTTCATGGAACATGAAACATGGAACATGAAACAACATACGACGTGTTGTTTGTTGCGTGTTCTATGCTATGTGTTATGTGATATTATTTTGTGAATTTAAAGGTAGAAAGCATGTCTTGATAAAGTTCCGGACTTGCTTGGACTGAATCAAACTCCATAATAGTTAGATTATTGGAACTTATAGTATAGTATCCAACATTGGCACACGATGATCCGTATGATGGTGCATCTATTAAAACAGTGTATGCGTCTTTGATGCTTACTCTCAGTCCATATTTATCCGAAGGCGCTATGGTACAATCCTTATTAGATGGTTGGCCAAATAAATTGAATTGTGAATTAATCCATGTCTTCAATTCTGCCCTGCTGTTATTTTTATAAAATTTCATATCCCAATCAAAAGCATATCCGTGCCTTGTATCGTGCACTTTTATAATATTTCCATCCTGCAAAATCGTAACATCATTAGGATATTTCAATTCAAACCCGTATTCACTATTTGTGTACGTTTTCCAATCTGCCGTTTCGGTATTTGAATTTTGCTTGTCCGCCAAAGCTTTAGCGGAGGTGGAAACATTGGGATTTGATTGAACATTGGCTATTGGGGTTTGGGATTTTTGCATCCACAAAAACGCTCCGCCCAAAATAACGGCTGCCAATACGATAATTCCGATGATAATTAAAACTCTTTTTTGCATATAATTTTAGATTGCTTCGCTTTGCTCGCAATGACGTGGTGCGCGTTTTTCGTATTTGTAGATTCGGATGTCATTTGTAGATTGGGGTCGCTTTATTTTTTATCTGACTTTATTTCCCGAATCTTTTCTTTCACTTCAACCGCCATTCCTAAAGACTTCAATTCCGCCACCAGCAAGTTAAACGATGCTGGAATGTTGGGATTTTTAATTGGCTCGCCTTTCAAAATGCTTTCGTAGGTAGTGGCTCTTCCCACGACGTCGTCGGATTTAATGGTTAACATTTCCTGCAAAGTATAAGCGGCGCCATACCCTTCCAGCGCCCACACTTCCATTTCCCCGAATCGCTGTCCTCCAAATTGGGCTTTTCCTCCCAGGGGCTGTTGGGTAATTAATGAATAAGGACCAATAGACCTGGCGTGCACTTTATCATCCACCATATGGATGAGTTTCATGATATACATATAGCCCACGGTAATCGGCCTTGGAAACGGCAAGCCGGTTTTTCCGTCATACAATGTTACTTGCCCGGATTCTGGCAATCCTGCTTCTTTTAATTCCCTTTTAATATCTTCTTTATTAGCTCCCAAAAGCGAAGGGGTAATGGCCAAATAATTTAATTTTTTGGCGGCCCATCCCAAGTGGGTTTCCAGTACCTGCCCAAGGTTCATGCGACTTGGAACCGATAAAGGCGATAACACCAAATCTATGGGAGTCCCGTCAGCCAAAAATGGCATTTCTGCTTCAGATAATATTTTAGAAACCACTCCTTTATTTCCGTGGCGCCCCACTAATTTATCTCCCACTTTTATGTGCCTGATTTCTGAAATTTCTACTTGGATTTTTTTAATGACTCCGGGTTCTAGTTTATGCCCCAAATCACGGGAGAAAATTTTCACATTGGTAACCTTGCCATGTTTTCCGTGCTCCATTCTAAGCGAAGTATCTTTTACATCTTTGGCTTTGTCTCCAAAAATAGCCCGCAATAACCGTTCTTCGGGAGTTAATTCGGTCTCTCCTTTTGGTGAAATTTTACCAACCAAAATATCGTTAGGACCTACCCAAGCCCCCACCCGTATAATTCCTTCTTCGTCCAAATCCCTTAATTTTTCTTCTCCTACATTGGGAATATCCGACGTGGTTACTTCCGGCCCCAATTTTGTTTCCCGCACATCACAAGTAAAATCTTCGATATGAATAGAAGTAAATTCAAATTCTTTAACTAGTTTTTCTGAAATGGTAATTGAGTCTTCAAATCCTCCGCCACGCAAAGGCAGCAAACACACTAAAATATTTCTGCCCAAAGCCAATCTTCCCTGGTTAATGGCCGCACCATCGGCCAATACATCACCTTTTTTAATCTCTTCGCCTTTTTCTACAATGGGTTTTTGGTGGAAACAAGAATATTGGTTAGTTTTTACAAAAGTTTGTAATTCATATTCACGCTCCACCTTTTTACCCGACCCAGAGGGCACCCCGTCATACATTACCGTAATATGGGAAGCATCTACCTCTTTTATTACTCCGTTAGCTTCAGCCAAAATCACCTGTCCCGAGTCACGGGCCACGTTTCTTTCAACACCAGTTCCCACTAAAGGAGCTTCGGGCCGTATTAAAGGAACGGCTTGCCGTTGCATGTTAGAACCCATCAGGGCTCTTGAAGCATCATCGTTTTGCAAGAAAGGAATCAACGAAGCCGCGGCGGAAATAAACTGCTTTGAAGAAACATCGGCATAATCCACCCTTGAAATTTCAACTTCGGCGGGTTCTCCTTTTACCCTGGCCTCCACTTTATTAGGTAATACTTCTGGTAGAATCTTACCTTTGTCATCAATAGGACAAGAAGCGGGAACAATCACATAGCGCTCTTCTTCTTGCGCGGACAAATAATCCACCTGGTCGGTTATTTTCCCGTTTTTTACTTTAAAATAGGGAGCTTCAATAAAGCCATAAGGATTTACCTTTGCAAACGAAGCTAAGTGGCCCACCAACCCAACATTAGGCCCTTCGGGCGTTTCAATAGGGCAAATTCTGCCATAATGGCTTGGCTGCACGTCTCTTACTTCAAACCCCGCCCGCTCTCTTGTCAGTCCTCCGGGGCCCGTGGTGGTTAATCTTCGTTTGTGTTCCAGCTCTGCTAAAGGATTTTCATTATCCATAAACTGTGAAAACTGCGAAGAGGTGAAAAATTCTTTCACTACCGCCATTAATGGCCTTGGATTAATAAGCTGAATAGCGGTAATCGTGGAAGGGTCGAGGGTGGACATTTTGTCTTTAATAATTCTTTCCATGCGCATCAAACCGACTCGCAATCTGTTTTGCAACAGCTCGGACAAAGTTCTTACTCTTCGGTTTCCCAAGTGGTCAACCTGGTCGGGTTTGGCGTTGGGATTATTATTTAACCTGATAACCTCTTTTACCACTTCAACTAGATCTTCTATTTTTAGGGTTCGCTCTTCTTTTTCAATGTCATGAGTTTTTTTGGAATTGCCCGATTTATCTAAATCAGGAAGCCTCTGCCATGTTTTCCATCTTCCCACCTTTGATAAATCATAACGGTCAAAATTAAAGAACATATTAAAAATCAAATCCTGGGCGGTATCAGGAGTTACCAGATCCCCCGGACGCAATCTGCGGTAAATTTCCACCAGCGCTTCTTTTTGATCTTTACAGGTGTCCCTTCTTAAGGTTTCTTTAATATATTTTGTTTCCCCCGTATCAGCATCTTTAAATGTCTTTTCCACTTTTTCTATGTTTTCCAAGCCCAAAGCCATCAGCAACGTGGTGGCCGGCACCTTCCTTTTACGGTTTATTTTAACCCCGATAAATCCGGATTCTTCCGTTTCAAATTCCAGCCAAGCTCCGCGATTGGGAATAATTTTTGCTCCAAAAAAATTCTTGCCGCGGTTTGTCCTTAAGGTAAAAAAAGCTCCGGGTGAACGGATAAGCTGGCTCACCACCACCCTTTCAACACCGTTTACCACAAAGGTTCCGCGTTCGGTCATCAATGGAAAATCAGCCAAAAACACTTCTTGTTCTTTGACCTCTTTTGTTTTTTTATTGACCAGCCTGATTTTAACCCTTAAAGGAACTTCCAATGAATCGTTATTCCTTTTTGCTTCCAAACCGTTTTTGTAGTTTGGTTTTCCCAAATTATAATCCAAAAACCAGAGCTCAAACTCTTTACCGGTGTGGTCTAAAATCGGGGAGATTTCAGAAAAAAGTTCTTTTATCCTCACCTCTACAAAATCATCCCATGTTTCCCTTTGCATTTGCAAAAGATGGGGGGTAGGAAAAGAAAGTTTGGATTTTGAAAAATTCCTTACTTTTTGCAATATCTCAGCCATTCCCTGTGAGAATCTAGAAAATAGAAAGTAGAATCTAGAATCCGCCCGACGACGTAAATTCTATTCTCTATTTTCTAACTTCTATTTTCTAATTTAGATGACGATAAAAAACCCTAAATGAGTTAGGGTATTCCCCCGCCTAGCAAAAAACAATTTTTTATACAATAAAAAATTGAGCGAGGGATTATTTTTTTACTTAGAGTAAAGTAGCCACTTCTTTTTTTATAAAGTTTTTTAAAAGCAAGAAGTCTAATATGTTTCTATTATATTCCTTTAATAAAAAATGTCAAGCCTTTCGGATAGCTTACCGCTTTTATCAGTTAACTAGCCGATAAAAAAAATAGAAACTATGTCCTGGCGTGGATGCTTTGCAAAATACCAATACTGATAAAGTTTCCAATTAACCCCGAGCCTCCATAGCTGACCAATGGCAGATACAAACCTACTACCGGAAGCAAAGAAAGATTCATTCCGATGTTAATGGTAAATTGCGTAATTAACGTAACGGCAAAGCCTACCGCAAACAGGCGCGGAAAATTTGATTGCGATACTAAAGCGATTTTTAACACACGCCAAATAAATACCAAATACGCCCCAAATAATACGCTTACCCCAATGATGCCCCACTGCTGGCCAATGGCGGAAAAAATAAAATCCGTGTGGGGTTCCGGTAAAAATCCGTACTGTACTTGCGAATCGTTCCCGACGCCAAGACCTAAGATCTGGCCGGAACCAATGGCAATTTTAGTTTGATTTTGACTCCAGGACCCCCCCAATACATCGTAGGGGAAAATAAATGAAATAACCCTTTGTTTTTGATAGTCTTTTAATAAAAGATGCCAAGAAAAAAGCGAGGCTATCGCAAAACAGGCCAAAAGAACCAAAAAATGCCTTAACTTTATTCCAGAAACCATTAAAATTCCCAGCCATATCATAAGTAACACTATCGTGCCTCCCAAATCCGGTTTTATAAAAACCAGTATTGCCGGGAAAAAAACGTACAAACCTGAAATCACAATATGGCGGAATTTATACATTTCAATGTGGCGCATGGAAAAATATTTTGCCAATAAAACAATCAATACGATTTTAGCCGGTTCAATGGGATCTAGTGAAAGAAATCCCACCCGATACCACCCCCGGGTCCCCCTGATGCTTGGGGCGAAAAAATGAAGCCCCCCCAAGAGAGCCAGGC
>MHPA01000016.1:7287-58758 GCA_001820255.1 Candidatus Staskawiczbacteria bacterium RIFCSPLOWO2_01_FULL_38_12b
AAAATAAGGTAAGAATTATTTCTTAAGATGCGGTAATCAAAAAAACTGATTGCCAGCATGCATGCAAGTCCGACGGCAAAAAAAACAAGCTGTTTTTGGAAATCCGAAAAATCATTTTTAGCCATGCCATAGCTATAGATTCCCACCAAACCAAAAACCGTTATCAAAACAACGGAACTTATCAAAATCCAATCCAGTTTTTTAAGATGATTTGTATAAAAACCCATGTATCATGTTATTATGTTTAAAAATTCTTTTTCGCTGATGATGGCGACTTTAAGTTTTTGCGCTTTGGCTAATTTTGAACCGGGGTTTTTGCCTGCCACCAAAAAATCAGTATGGGCAGAAACCGACTCTGAAATGTTACCGCCCAGCGCCCTGACTTTTTCTTTGGCAAGATTACGGTCAATGGCATCCATGGTGCCGGTAAAAACAAACATTTTGCCCGATAACTTTCCTTGGGATAATTTTTTGGGATTTTTTATCACAATACCAACCTTATCAAATTTATCCAAAAGCCTGATATTGCCCTTATCATTAAACCACTGATGAACCGATGCTGCAACCACCGGACCGACATGCAACATTGATTCAAAATCAGATAACGTGGCATGCTTTAATTTTTCCAAAGAGCCAAAATGCAAAGCCAGATCCGCCGCCGTTTCTTGGCCGATATTACGAATACCCAGTGCATACAAAAATTTTGCCAGGGTTATTTCTTTTTTTTGGGCAATTGATTCTATCAGGTTTGCCGCTGACTTTTCTGCAAACCGTTCTAAAACAGCAACATCTCCTTCTTTTAATTCAAACATATCGGCAAGATCCAAAACTAACCCTTCATCTAATAATCGGTCAATAATTTTAGGGCCCAACCCTGCAATATCAAAAGCTCCCTTGGAAACAAAGTGGTAAAAGTTTCTGCGCTGGCGCGCAAAACATTTTTGATTGAGGCATCGCCACACCACGTCTTCCGCTGATTTTTGCAATGCGGTTTTACAGCTAGGACAAACCCGCGGCATGGTAAAACTTTTTTCCCGGCCGGTTCTTAATTCCGGCAGCACTTTTATGATATTGGGAATCACATCCCCTGCACGCCCCACAATGACACTGTCGCCGATTTTTACGTCCAGCCTTTTTATTTCATCTTCGTTGTGCAATGTGGCTCGTGAAATAGTAATACCCGATAACGAAACCGGTTCTAAAACGGCTACCGGAGTAATGGCTCCAGTACGGCCCACTTGCAATCGTATATCTAAAATGTTAGTGGTAGTTTGATTTTGGGGAAATTTAAAAGCAATGGCGCCGCGGGGAGTTTTGCCCACTACTCCTAATGTTTCAAATAAAGCATGGTCATTAACCATAACCACCACGCCATCAATTTCATAGGGCAATTCATTGCGATGCTTGCTCCAATATTGATGAAAAGAATATACTTGATCTAAAGATTTGCAGTACTTGTTATTATTATTTATCTTAAATCCCAGTTCTTGCAAGGCGATATGTTTTTGCTGGTGGGTGTCAGTTTTATATCCGCCAATAATATCGTAAGCAAAAGAATCCAAGTTTCTGGAAGCGGTTATTTTAGGATCAAGCTGCCTTACAGAACCGGCGGCGATATTTCTTGGATTGGCATATAAAGCCAAACCTTTTTCTTTTTGGATTTTATTTATCGCATTAAATTCTTTTTTAGAAATAAAAACTTCCCCGCGCACCACCAAAGACGGAACTTTGGTGTGCAGGGCAAGGGGGATGGATTCCACCGTTTTGATATTTTGGGTAATATCTTCGCCAACCGAGCCATCTCCCCGAGTGGATCCGGTTTTTAACAGGCCGTTTTCGTATTCAAGTTCAATGGCCAAGCCGTCTATTTTTAACTCGCAGTAAAAATCTATCTGATTTTTTTTTGCCGGGGGTAACAGTTTTAAAACCCTAGCGAGCCACTCTTGCATATCCTCTTTTGAAAAAGCGTCGTTTAACGAAAGCATTCTTTCCCGATGTGTCACTTTTTTAAATTCTTTAAGGGGCTGGCCTCCTATCCTTTGCGTAGGCGAATCAGAAGTAATAAATTCCGGAAATTGTTGCTCCAAATCAAAAAGCTCTTTTTTTAAAGAGTCCAGTGCCGCATCTGATATTTCTTGCTTATCCAATACGTGATACAGATATCGATGATGATTAATAAGATCCCGAAGTTTTTTTATCCTTTGGGAAATTTCATTTTTTTGAGCCATATCAATCGGAATTTAATTCAATTTGCCTGACTAAATCCTGGTAAAGCCCTTTTGAATGGATTAAAAAATTTGAAACACTTTCAACAGTGGTTACTGTTGCATCCACCGTATAGGTTCTGCCGCCAAAAGCGGATTCATAGGTAATTTCACAATTTGTGCAATCATCAACTGCGCAACCGCTAGCAACCAGTGGCGTAGCCATGCAAATATTGCATTGGGTATCCGGATCAGTGCTAAGATTACTGCAGGCATCGCATAGATTGCACACCCCCCTATTTGCACCACCTACCAGTTGTTTTCTATCAAAATATAAGGTTTTTTCTATCCCGCTATCGGCAGCAAAAAATGAAGATATAGAGTTTCCTATACTGCCCAATGCTTTAATCTCATTAGATAATATCGTACTTATAGATAATATAATAGCAAGCATGATGGTCATGATAAAAAAAGAAATAATAACAGAAACCCCTTTTTGTGAATTATGATACATGTAAATTAATTTCTATTAAATATATAATGACTTAATTTCTAAACACCGACGACGGTTTTGAAAATTTGTTTTATTGATAATTGATTGAAAATTGTAAATTGAAAATTCTGCGCCGCATATGGCGCAGTTGCTATGGTATATTTAAGTTTCTTGCCGAAACCGTAGTTTGGATTATCTTTTGCTGCTGGCTTCCAGGGATATTGCTTGTCGCAGCCAATACAATAGTTACTCTTGGCTGGATTGCGTCGGCATCAGATGCAGTGCGCGCCGTTTTATCTCCGTTAATAATAAAATTGGCGTTGTTTATGGTATATTTAACCCCTCCTGACATAAAAGGAGAGATCGTAACCGGATCTTGCCCCCAATCAGAAACCTTTAGGGCATTGTTTTCAAAATAAAATTCTGTCTGGCGGCTACTGTCCGATGAATTAATAAATTTTATACCACTACAAGCTTCAGTGACGCCATTATCACAGTGTGTAAGCACATACATATTACCCTGACCTAAAAACCCGCCAACCACAGTATCTTTTTCGGCGGTCCTGATGGCCTTTGACATATATTCCATGGCGTAACTGGCCTGATTTAATATTTCCTGCTGTTGCAACATTCTTTTTTGATGCTGCACCATTGAAAGGAAAATACCTGCCAAAACGCCGATAACAATTAAAAATATCGACAACACCACTATCATTTCTATGATAGTAAATCCTTTCTGCTTTATGGAACATGGAACATGGAACATGGAACAAATTACACTTTTTGGATAGTACTCCATAACATTTTACCGATCTCTTCACTTAATAATATTGCCTTTTTGTAGTCGGTCTCCATTAGACCTGTTGCGAAATAAGAATCTACTGCAAATTCCATATTTTTGCCAAAAATTTGCAATAATTTTCAAACTTAGCGAAGCTAAATTTTAAAATTCTATCAAATTTTTGGCTAAAAATCTGAAATTTTCGTTGCGATTCTTATTTCGCAACAGGTCTATTAAATAATTTTCTTTTAAGGAAAAATGCAAAAGATACTTTGCTTCTTTTAAGGAACCATAAGAAATTTCTAAGAAGTTCCTATACACCTTACTTTTTATTCTGGCATAACCCTCTATATAATTTAATATCACAGAAAGCGCAGATCTTCTTAATTGAGAAGTGACCCCATATAGTTCGTCTTTAGGGAAATTCTTACTAATTCTATAAACCAAATGAACAAATTCATCCATCTTAATCTTTAAATTTTCGTGAAATCGTTGTTCCATGTTATGTGTTTTATGTTATGTGACACTAGTACCAATTGTACAAATATTCGGCAGTATTAAAACTATATGACTGGCTATTGTAGCTCCATGTCACCAATACGTCCACATACAATACATCATCTGTTCCTGATACCGGACTTATAGTAATTTCTCTTTTGAATATTGTGGGGGTGCTTCCTACGTCATGGTCATAAAGACCGTCGCCATTTAACCCTAAAAAACTACCATCATAGGGAACCAACAAAGAAGCAGTTTGGGTTTTATAGTCTGCCATGCATCCTGCAATACAACCCACAAGTCCGTCAGACCACGAAAAAGTGGGATTTTGGGAAATGGTAATAAAATTATTATCCCTTAGATTTCTTATTATTTCCACTCCTTCCTGAGCCAAATAAGCTGCGGTAAAACGGTTGGAAATAATATAGCTTGAACTCACCAGCCAAAAAAAGGCCTGGTAAACTAACATGACCCCAAAGGACAGGATTGAAATGGTAATGATCATTTCAATTAACGTAAACCCAGCCGCCTTTTTTTGTTTTTTAAATAAATTTTTCATCATGGTTTATTAGACTTGTCCCTAAATAAAATTCGGAGCGAAAATTCAAGATTTCGGAGCGGCAAATGTGATAGAATTTTTAGATTTAGCTTTAGCTAAGTCTAAAAATTATGGCACATTTGCCGCCGAAAGGTTGAATTTGCAGCCGAATTTTATTTAGGGACAAGTCTATTGAACCTCTGCTAAACCCGCATTATTTACGTAGGCATTTTTAGTTTGTGTCGGATCAATTTCAGATTGGAAAGTAATAGTTAGTTCAAGTAATCCATCAGGGCAATCCGGGTCGGGATCCCCCGCACAATCCGATGTCCATAGGATTTTTGTCAGCGGAATCGGAGGCAAAAAATCAACAGACGCCTTATCAACACTATCTAAATTGCTCATTACCACCCCTGGCTCAAGATTAACCGTTTCTACCACATAATCCGTGATTGATCCGTCATAAAAACGATTCCCATCAACGTCAGCATACATGACATATTGTTTTGGATTTGCCAGATCAACATACACTCCATACCCTTCTACCTGATGCAAAACACCTTCAGAGTCCCTGTATTGGCTAGTCGATAGGGCCATGCCTTGCACCCTTCTTATATCCTGCGCAAATTTATAGGCAGTCCTGGAAAGAGCAAATTGTGATCGGGTTTTGGTAAAATTTGAAATTAAAATAACTAAAAGCATTGAAGTAACCGCAACCACGACTATTAATTCAACCAGAGTAAATCCAGCATCACTTTCGTCAAACAATCGAAATTTAGTTATTAACGTATTGTTACGATTGAACATAATAGGCTCACTGATTAAACCTTTATTAAGGCCTCGTCCACAAATAACATCCACCTTTTCATCCAATTTGTGCACCATCTGCGTCCCAAAAAATAGCATGCGTAGCCTTACTACGCCTCCTATTTTTTTGAACACATCTGGCACACATCTTAGTAGGGACGCGAGGCATAATTTGTAGCAACAAATTCGCCCCGTCCTCGAAAAGCCTGGATGTTATTTGTGGACGAGGCCTAAAACACCAAAAAATGCGTATACCAAAAAATTATCTGGTCGCCAAAAAACATTGCCAAAAATGTTCCTAAAATGAGAAACGGAGCAAATGGCAGTTCGCTTTTTAATCCCTTTTTGCCAAAAAACATCAACCCTAACCCTATTATAGCACCAAAAAAGAAAGACAAAAATAGACCCGCCAAAATATTGGGAAACCCCAGCACCAGGCCCAGTAAGATTGCCAATTTTACGTCGCCAAAACCCATCCAGCGACCCTTGGATATTAAATAAATAGAAAGAAAGAAGCCAGAGGCAATTAAGGCAGCTAAAAGAAAATTTCCAATACCTAATACCCAATTTCCAATGAAAACACTATAAAGCAAACGAAAAATAAAAGTAATTGCTATTGCCGGGAATAAAACCTTGTCGGGGATTAAGTAAAATTTTAAATCATAGACAAATATAACTATTAAAACCGAGGCGATATACCATAAGAATAATAGATCAATAACATTTAAAAATTGAAAAATTTCAAATTGATTGATGATTGAAAATTGAAAATTGAAAATTAGCAAAAATATCAATCCGGTCGCCACTTCCACCGCCGGATATTGCCATGATATTTTTTTATGGCAATAACGGCAACTTCCTTGTAAAAAAAGATAACTTACCACCGGAATCAAATCCAGCCACATTAATTGATGGCGGCACCGGGGGCAATACGATCTGCCTTTTACGAAACCTTCGTCTTTTTCTAATCGTAAAATCACCACATTCAAAAAACTGCCGATACAAAGACCGATCAAGAATACAAGAAAAGAAAAAGTAGTATTGACTTCTATCATTCAGTTATTTTACCACAAAATCTCAGAGGGAAAAAATGACCTATTTCGGTCAGATAGTTATATGATTTGACACGCGATAGCGAATGTCGCCCCCTGATAAAAACCAAACCTAAAATATCGACAATGCTCTTGTACAAGCGGTAGCGTTCACAACGGTATAACTTATTGAAATTTATAAATCAAAATGGTTTTTCAACCTAACGTCATCATAGATATTATCTGCAATAATAATATTAACAAAATCACCTATGTCGAAAAACTCGGATAAAAAATGGACCTCCTTCTCGCATGGGTAGGGGCATACAAAAACACTTTTTTGTAATTGGTAAAAGTTTAATTCTTGTAATTTTTGCCTTAAGGCATCTCTTCCATTTTTCTTTTTTTCCGGAATATCAAAAGCCACTATACGCCACTTTTTATCCCA
The DNA here is from genome assembly GCA_001820255.1 of Candidatus Staskawiczbacteria bacterium RIFCSPLOWO2_01_FULL_38_12b. Classification (GTDB taxonomy): domain Bacteria; phylum Patescibacteriota; class Minisyncoccia; order Minisyncoccales; family Staskawiczbacteraceae; genus VGLO01. The sequence goes on from MHPA01000016.1 coordinate 14,088, forward strand.
AACTTTCTGTTTTGTAATCTCTAGCTTTTCAATATTAATTTCTTTAATTTTTCTTTTTCCCTTCTTTGTGAGTTGTATAATAAATTTACCATCTTCTTTCTCCTGTAAAATAATCAGTTTATTTTCTCTTAATCTTCTTAGAGATTTCACTATTTTTTGCTCATTAGTTTTGTTTTTACTATATTTTTTATTTTTGATAATCGCCCTCGCTATATTTATTAAAAAATAAGGCGATGTAGATGCAACAACCACCATACCAGCCAAAGCGATAGTGAGAAGAATTTCTTTAGTTATTGTATCTTTCTTTCATTGCCATAGTATAACATAAGACTAACCTTGTGCAAGCGATAGCGCCTACAAGAACAACAACTAAAAAAAGAAACCCTCAAAGTTTTAGCTTGGCTTAGAATGACACTACCCCTGCCCGTAGTATCATGCAAAAATACTCTTGTGCCAGTGATAGCGTTCACAGAGTTAACAAGTAATGTTTAATGCCAAAAAAGAATACTATCATTTCAGAGGCTTTGGAGGGTCCGACCCTCCAAAGCCTATTATTATAATTTTTGGAACAAAAAATGGCGTCAGTCCATAAAGTGTCAGTCCATAAAGCAAAATAAATAAAATAAAGCCTGCTGCTTATTTTATTGCCCGCTTATCAATAACAAAACAACAGGTTTTGACACCTGTTGTTTTGTTATTACATAACGACCAATCCCGTTTCTCATTAAAAAATAATCCCAACAAACTAACTAACCATCAGTACAAACTCCCACATCAGCAGTAACACATCTATCTGCACAGGTAGCTACGGTTACTTTTTTGTAACCAGTGGTGTCTACACAAAAAGTGCTACCAGCGGGTTCGCTACTAGTAGTATTCATAGTTGAACAAGCACAAAAAGCACTGGCTATTTCACTATAGGTGACAGTACCACCTGACGCCGCATCAGCTGCGTCTGCAGGATTTGTGTAAGATGCAGTTAAAACAAAATCAACATATGTACTAGGATTTGCGTCATCATAATATACTGCCGCATTTGTTAATATGGTTGACATATTTCCCTTTATATTAGCGTTCTTACTCTTGCCAATATATTGCGTTACGTTAACCAATACAATACCAGTTAATACCGCAATAATAGCAACAACTACCAATAATTCAATGATAGTAAAACCTTTTTTATTACGAGACGAATTTATTATTTTTTGCATTTTTTAAATTAATTTATTTAATTAAAAGATCTCGACCTTTTTAAATATCTTGATTAACACTATTATAATATTTATAAGCACAATACTCAATAATAATAACTGTGGATAACTTGTACTTTTAAATACTGCTATGGAAGCTGAAAACAGTGCGCAAGAGAAGCGGTGCAAATATTAATACAACCGCCTATGTCATTAAATTTTTGCTTTGTTCCAGTAGAATCAACGCAAAAAAGATCGTTTGCGGTAATCATTAATGCTGAACAAGCACACCAGGCGGTATTGCTAGCATTAACCTGGCAAACAGGAGAAAAACCACCATTGGCGGAAATAATTGCATCATAAATTGGTTTTCCAGAAACCATATAGGTAGCGCAAAGGTTGGCATAGGTGCCGTTGCCCAATGCAGGATCTTCAAAGTATGCCGCTGAATTAATCAATAAAGAAGATAGGTTCCCTTGAATCGCAGAATTTTTCCCCCTGTTAACATATTTGGTTATATTCGCCAACACAATGCCAGTTAAAACAGTAATAATAGCAACTACTACCAATAGCTCAATAATGGTAAATCCAGCACCATTTTTACCCTTTGCACTTTTAATATTATTTACCATATACACTATAATGTAATTTTTTTATAATATGAGGATTTTCGTCAAAAATGGTGTCAAGTTTTTTGATTTTTATACATTCCCCAAAGTGGAATACAGGGGAGCAAATACGGAAATCGCCAAAAGACCCACAACGACCCCTAAAAATATAATCAACATGGGTTCTAAAAGGGTCAAAAACAAATCAATGGACCGCTTAATCTCTTTTTGGTAAAAATTTACCACTTCCATTAGTGTTTTGTCCAGTTTGCCGGTTTCCTCACCCACTTTAATCATTTGGATAACAAAAGAAGGAAAATAATCCTGGTGCTTTGCCAAAACAGAGCTGATTTTTTCCCCTTCAGAAACCCCTTTTTCCACTTCGTTTACAATTAGCTTATACACACTGTTGTTGACCGTATCTGATGTGATTTTTAACGAATTATTAATTGAGATTCCCGCACTCATCAAAGTAGAAATATTACCGCAAAATCTGGCAAGAAATACTTTGCGAAAGATATCGCCTAAAAACGGTATTTTTAACGAATAGGTGTCGTATAATTTTTTACCCTGGGCTGTTTTAAAATAAAAAATAATAAAAACCACAAAAATAAAAAACGCTGATAGTATCATCCACCAAAAATTCCCCAAAAAGGCGTAAAAATTAAGCGTAATAACGGTAAAAGTCGAGGGGTCAATACTGGATTGCCTGATAAGGTCTTCAATTTTAGGAAGCAAGAAAATAATAATAATGTTAACCACTACAAAAAGAACCGATATGGTAAACAGGGGATAAATCATCGCCTGGCGCACTTGTGCAATAATATCGTGTTCTCGTTCCAAGTGATCCGAAATATAGTAAAGGGTTTGGGAAATTTTTCCAGAAATTTCACCGGATTTAATCAAATTCACATAAAAAGTGTCAAACACTTTGGGAAAATGGCCAAATGCTTCTGAAAGCGACACGCCTTCCTCTACCAAGCCAGCAACCTCCAAGATAGTTTTTTTAAAATTATCCTTATTGGTTTGCACTGCTAAACTAGAAAGGCTTTGCATAACCGGAACCCGGGATTCCAGCATCACCGCCAGCTGGCGTGAAAATATCGCAAGATCTTTTTTTGAGACATTTCTCTCAAATTTTATATTTTTTAAAACAAATTGCCCCGTATTTTCTTCGGTTAATGAGGTTACAAAAATATTATATTTTTGCAAAATAGCGGCGGCAATTTCCGGAGAAGAGGCTTCAATAATTCCTGTTTCCGATTTGCCATCTTTGGTTCTGGCTTTGTAGTTAAACTTCATTTTAATGCGATGCTAATATACTTTGAATTACGAAACTCACCTTGAAAACGAGTTTCGGGGTCTTTTTCCCAGATTTTGGCTACAAATTCGCTATAACTTTTAAACTTATGCGTGGCTAAGTTTAAAAGTTCTATCAAATTTCTATCTCAAAATCTGAAAAAAATCCCTCCGAAGAGTTTCGTAATTCAAAGTAATATACGAATTTACCCCAATAAATTTTTAAGTTCCATTGGATTGGCAGAATAATCAATAGCGCTTTTTGGAGAAATTTCTTTTCTTCTTACCAGGTCAATTAATGCCCTATTTAAAGAAATCATGCCGTCTTTACTGGAAGTTTCAATGACTGCCGGTATCTCATGATTTTTATTTTCTCTTATTAAATTAGAAATCGCATTATTGCAAAGCATCACTTCGCATACTGGAATAAATCCTCCGTTAATTCTGGGAATCAGTCGTTGGGAGATAACCCCCAAGAGCGACCCTGCCAACTGAAACCTAATTTGGTTTTGCTGTTCAGCGGGAAATACGTCAACCATCCGGTGGATTGACTGGGAAGCTGAATTGGTATGGAGCGTTGCAAATACCAGGTGTCCCGTTTCGGCGGCGGTTATGGTAGTGGAAATCGTTTCAAGATCCCTCATTTCTCCTACCATAATGACATCGGGGTTCTGGCGGAAAGTAGCTTTTAGGGCATTGGCAAAGCTATTGGTGTCGGTTAACACTTCCCTTTGCTCAATAACGGATTTATCGCCCTGATAAATATACTCTATGGGATTTTCAATGGTAATAATATGCATCGCCTTGGTATGGTTTATTTCATCTAAAAGAGCTGCTAAGGTAGTTGATTTACCTTGCCCGGATGCGCCGGTAATCAATAAAAGCCCTTGGGATTTATGGGTAAATTCATGTAAAATAGGAGGGAGGTGCAAATCTTCAATCGTCCTTATTGTTGAGGAAATAAGGCGCAAGGCCAAGCTTATAGAATCTCTCTGAAAAAAAATATTCACACGAAACCGTGCTTGTCCATCAAAGTCGTAGGAAAAATCTATTTCTTTTTCCAGCAAAAACTTTTGTTTCTGCGGTTCGGTTAGCAGGGCAAAGGCAAATCCCTTGGAAACCTCAGCGGTAACTTTCTTTTCATCAATCAAAGGGATTAACTGTCCTGTAATTCTTATGACGGGCGGATGGCCGATTGAAATAAGCAAATCGGAAGCTTCTTGCTCAATAGTCATGCTTAAAATTTTTTTAAATGTTTGCAGATAATCCATAACTTAAATGACTAATTAACCTAATTATTCTAATTAATCTAAATAAATCTCAATTCTTTAAAGTTTAGAATAATTAGAGCAATTAGAGTAATTAGGTTAATTTATTTTAAAATTTCTTTTACTGCCTTAATGATATCTTCCGGGGTGCTCTGTATCTTTAAAAAATATTTAATTACTCCCAAGTGCGCAATATCATCAAGGTGTTCTTGTTTATCAAGATTTGAAACAATGATTACTTTTAGATTTTTTAAACTTTGATCGCTTCGTATGGTTCTTAAGAGTTCCCACCCATCCATGTTGGGTAAAATAATATCTAACACCAATAAATCGGGGTAATTATTTTTTAATTTTTCCAAAGCCATTTTGCCATCTTTTGCGGTATCTATCAAAAAACCCTCCTTCCGAAACTGGTTGGCATAAATGTCTACAATAAATGGATCGTCTTCGACTAATAAAATCTTTTTCATAATTTCTTGTGAGAAATTTCCTACGAATTACGAATCTTTGCGAATTACGAATACGGTTTTCGTATTATTCGTAATTCGCAAAGATTCGTAATTCGTAAGGGTTTTTTAGGTTTCTTGCGTAACCCTAATGACTTCATCAACGGTGGTTTGTCCGGACAACACGTTAATAATGCCTTCTTGAGCCATGGTTAACATTCCTTCTTTTTGGGCTTGTTTTAAAATTAAGGATTCTTCCGGATTTTTTAAAATAATATCAATGATTGCCGGAGATATTGATAACACCTCAAAAAGACCCATCCTCCCTTTGTAGCCTTTAAAATTACATGATTCACAACCCTTGATTTCGTAAATGGATAGCGAAGGCGAAACACTAATATCCTTTTTGGCAAATGCGGGCATATCCTTTAAAATTTCAAAAATATATTTTTTTACTTTTTCACTGGGAGTTACTTTCTTTTTACATCTTGAGCAAAGGGTCCTTATCAATCTTTGGGCGATTACCACCCTTAAGGTAGAAGGGATTAAAAAGGGACGCACCCCCATATCGATTAACCTTGGGATAACCCCCACGGCAGAATTAGTGTGGAGTGTGGACAATACAATGTGCCCGGTCAGGGCAGCGTTAATCACCAAGCCGGCAGTTTCTTCGTCCCTGACTTCTCCCACCATAATAATATTGGGGTCTTGTCGTAAAATCTGCCGCAACCCCTCGGCAAAACTATAGCCGATATCGGCTTTAATCTGGGATTGATTAACCCCCGCAATGGAATATTCAATAGGGTCTTCAATAGTAACCACATTCACCGTTTCCTGGTTTAAAATACGCATCAGGCCATAAAGGGTGGTGGTTTTTCCGGATCCGGTCGGACCCGAAGATAAAATCAACCCATAAGGCATTTTTAAAGCTTTTTTGATAATTTCAAGATTCCTTTCGGAAAATCCCATTTTATCAAAAGGTTTTAACCCTTCTTCAGGATCCAATACTCTGATTTCAACTTTTTCTCCATATAAAATAGGAAACGTAGCTACTCTAAAATCAATTTCTTTATTATTAATTTTAGCTGAAAACCTGCCATCTTGGGGTATTCTGTTTTCATCAATTTTGAGGTTGGACAAAATTTTAATGCGCGACACAATAGAAGGGTGTACGCTTAAAGGTAAAAAAAGGCTTAAATGCAAAACTCCATCCTGGCGAAACCGAATATTGAGCCTTTCACGATTGGGTTCAATATGGATATCAGACGCCCCCCCCTCAATGGCGTGGCGCAAAATAACCAGCACCATTTTTATAACCGGAGCTTCCTCGGTGATTTTTAACGTACTTTGATCTTGTTCTAATGAATCAGCACCCTCTTTGTTGTCCTCTTTTAATTCTTCTAATGCTTTTTTCGTTTCTATTTCTAGGGTCTTATACTGCTTTAGTATATTATTTAAATCGGAAAACGTAATGAGGTGAATTTCGTAGACAAAATTCTCTTTTCGACTTAAAAACCTTAACGCATTCTGGCTGGCAATATCTTCCGGATACACCATTCCTATGCCAACGGTATTGCCTTTTTTAAATAACGGAACCATCTTATAATTTAAGGCGGCAGCTCCGGATATTAACTCCAGCACCTCCTGGGGAACCTCTTTTTTTTCAAGCTTGATAAGGGGCACATTCACAAACTTGCTTTTTAGTTCAAATAAAGCATTTTCAGAAATAATTTTATTTTCAAATATAATCTCCTCTTCCGTTTTACCGCGGCTTTTCATATCAGCAACGAGCTGATTCATTTTTTGATCGCTTATAATGCCATTGCCGTATAATTCTTGAATTAATTTCATGTTCTTTAAGTTTCAAGCTTTAAGTTTCAATAAGAAACAAAAGGCTCGCTTCTACCTAAGTTAACTTCTTTTAACATTAAAACCCTATAGCCGGATTTTTCTAAAAGCTTTTGAGCGTCCTCGTTGGTAGCCGCTAAAATGGTACCACTCATTTGCTGGTCATCTTGATCTTGGACAATGTAGTCAAATTCAGTTTCCAATCGGGTAAATGGTTCTAAAGCTTTAACTTTTTCGGAGTCTAGAATCTTAAAATTTATCACCACATCCGGCTGATCAAAAGACATATCGGGGGGGATATTTTTATTTTTATTAATAAGTTCGGGAAGAAACATTACCAGAGAAATAGCGATAAAAATAAAAAACAGTGAAACCATCATGATTCCAAAAAACATTCTTTGTCTTTTTTTGGGTGATATAAAAACTATGGCCATATTCTAGGGATTTTTCTCAATTTTTAAGATATAAAGTTCCATATTCAAACAATTAATACGTGTGGGTTTGTAATTCTAACACAAAATCATATATTTTTTGCTGGTTTTCTAAAGTGGCTACATCTTGGGAGGCGGAAGGCGACCTGAAAGAAATAGAGCTTAATTCAAATAATCGCACCGATTTATCTAATGAAGAAAGGAAATTTTTTAAACTCGCATAATTTCCCATTATATTGATTCTGAAAGTGACATTTCTAATTTTATGTTCAGCCGTAGGTGGAGAAATTTTTGAAAACGTTACTGACCTTACTATCAATCCATTTTCTTTTCCCTTTTTTTGAAAAAAGAACACCAATGGGGCAAGGGAAAAATCCGTAGGTAAGGCAGCATCAATATTTGCCAGGGAGTCTTGTTTGCTTTCTATTATAGCAACGAGATTTGCTATGTTTGAAAAATAAAGAGCCTTGCTATTATATTCTGCCTCTTTCTTATATAAGCTATTTTGCACATCGCCAACTTCTTGGTATTTGGGAATTACAAAAAGAAATACCAATATTGATGTGATAAAAATAATGATGACCGTAGAAGTTAATTTATTTATTTCCATGATTATTAATTACTGATGTCGCTTGAACTTAATGGACTTTCGCCAACATCTGTTTGCTCGCTTGATGGTGCTTGGTAAAAACCAACAAAACCATTGGGGTAATAACTAAAGAGGGCGGGATGCAAAGAAAGCTCCAGGGTAAATGTAGTTTTTCCATTTCCAGAAACCTGGGAATTTAAAACATCAACAGCATTAATATAGTCCTTGCTATCCTCAAATATATGCACTTGATGGCTTAGTATTTCCATATTTTCTGACTCTCCGGATAATCTAACCTTGTTTTGAACTTCAGAAACATCAAAACTTGAAAACCAGACTTTTGGCAAAGTTTTTTGTTCTATGAAGCTAAAAATATTGGAAGAAATCTTGTGGTTGTCAACAAGGATATTGAATTCTTCTATTTTTCTTTTGTAATCAAGCACTTTTTTTTCATTTGCTTTTTCCTGCTCGGTGCCATAGGCAAGCATTTTTTCTTCAAGCTTGCTTATCTTTTGATGCTGGACATATATTTTAACCGTAAAAAGGAGGTAACAAAAAATAGCGATCAGCAATAATCCGAATGCAGCATAAAAAACAGGATCCATCCATTTTAATTGCTTGTCTTTTAATTGGTACAATGATCGAAAATTCATAGTTAATTAAATCAGAAATTCGAATGTCGAAATTCGAAAAAAATTTAAATTACCAAAATTCAAAATCTAAAATGCATTTTAGTTATTTAAAGATTTGGATTTTTGATTTGTTTCGGATTTCGAGTTTCGTGCTTCAAGCTTACTTCATTATACACCAAAAATAATACTACTTCTCCAGTCCTCCCAAGGCCACCCCTGTCGCCGCTGAAAACCTGGGAGCCATTATCTTAAGGGTTTGGTCAAGAATCGGGGGGTATAAAAATTCTGAAAAACAATTTGGAACGTATACTTCTTTTTTAAGGCTTTCGGCAAAATACTCTTTTAATCCCGGCAGATTGGCCGTGCCTCCTGTCAAAAAAATTTCGTCAATTTGCTTTTGCCCTCCGTGCAAAAACTCAGCACAAACGCCTTTTATTTCAATTAAGAGGGGAGACAATAAAAGATATAAGGTTTTAACTACGTCGCTTCTTGGATGCAAAAGTCCTTCTTTATTTTTTATGTTTTCTGCTTGATCCAAAGCTACCCCCAATCCAGAAGAAACCACATTTGATAATTGGCTGCTGTTAAAGGTGAAACTGTAGCTCTTTTTTAAAAAACCTTTTTCAATAATGTTTATGGTTGAACTCTGAACTCCGATATCCACCAAGCAGACTATTTTTTTATTATTTCTTATCAACGCCCTGGTAATACCCAGCGCTTCGGCTTCCAGGGCGTATAACTGGAGACCGGCCATTTTTGCCATGGCCTGATACTCTTGGATCACTTGATTTGGCACCGCCAGTAAAAATACTCCAAATGAAGAATTTTTACTACCGGGTGAATTTGGCATTATCTTCCAATCCAAGGTAACCTCCGAAATGGGCAGGGTGATGTATTGAGATGCATTATAACGGATGGCTTCCGGAATTTCTTTTTCCGTCATAAAAGGAATATCAAACGAAGTGCAAAATGTGGAAAAATCAGGTATGGAAAAAATGGCTTCTTTTGTTTTTATTTTTGCCTCCTCTAAAATTCCCCGTATGGCCTCTGAAGTAACATTATTTGAAAGCAAGTAACTGCCCTTTTGGGTATTTGACAAGGATTCCTTGTAAAGATATTCTGATTTTATCTCGCCGTAATTTTCCAATGTTTTGCCTTCCCCCCAGCGGGAAATTTCCACCACCTTAACAGAGGAAGTGCCAATATCCACCCCGATCATTTTTTTAGGGAAAAACATTTTAAAGGGATTAAACATGATGAATTTGAAATTTGAAATTTACCCGCCTGCGCCAAGGCTTTGGCGGGCAGGCAATTTGAATTCAATATTTCAATGATTAAATACTTTAATTTGAAAACACGACAGATTTTAATTATTTCAAATTTGATATTTTCAAATTGATTTCAAATTTCAAATTTCAAATTAACTGTATTATACTTTAAATATAAAAACTATGACATACCCAAACCATGTGGATAAAGTAAAAACATTATTATTGGAATTACTTTTTCCTTCTTTTTGTTTGGGATGCCAAAAAGAAGGCACTTATCTTTGCCTGGATTGCAAATCTGTTTTGGAAATTTCGGAATTTAATTATTGCTTATGCAATAAAAATCCTCTGCGCCTGCCCAATGACAGCAACCATGGCAAGTGCCAAAGATGCCAGGATAAAAAGTTATCCGGCTTGTATTTTGCCTTGCCCTACAAAGAAAAGTTCCTTACCAGAAAATTAGTGCGCCAGTTTAAATATTCGCCGCACATAAAAGCTTTAGCAAAACCTCTGGCCGGTATTTTACTGGAACACTTTATAATAACCGGCAAAAATACCAACGAAATTTGGAATAATAGCCTTTTAGTACCGGTTCCTATGGAAATAAAAAAATTAAAAAGCCGCGGATACAATCAGGCAGAGGGGTTAGGAAAAGAGCTAGGACATATGGTAGATGTCCCATTGGTTTTGGATAATTTAGTTAAAATAAAAAAGACCTTGCCTCAAATGGAACTTTCGGCAAAAGAACGGATGCAAAATGTAAAAAACGCTTTTTTGGTAAAAAATCCCAAGGAAATTTCCGGCAAAAAAATATTTTTGATTGACGACGTCTATACTACCGGATCCACCATGGAAGAATGCGCCGGCGTCCTGCGGGACGCCGGCGCCAAATCCGTCTTTGGAATTGCCATCGCCCGAGAGGGCTAATAACAAACCTTATTAAGTGACAAGTCTACTAAAGATCGTTTCCCGAATAAGACAAATTAAAACTTTTGTTAATTAAAGGAAAATCCGGCACCACATTTAAAGGACCAGCTTCTCCAACCAAGGACCAATTTAAAAATGACGGATCACAGGGCGCAACCCTGCTTATGTTCCCCGCCAAGTCAGTGGTGATAACATATATTATTTGACCTCTCCATCCTTCAACCATGCCAATGGCCAGGGCATTTTTTTTAAATACCGTGGTATTGCGAGGGGTCAAGATGGGGCCCTTCGGTAATTTAGTTAATGCATTTTGAATAAGGTTCATTGAAGCATAGACTTCTTTAACACGGACCCGAAATCGGGCATACACATCACCGCCCGACTCAGTTTCGATGGTATTAAAACCTAATTCATCATAGGCCGCATAGGGAAAATCAACACGTATATCGCTCAAAATGCCCACTGCTTTGGCGGCAACCCCCAGGGCGCCGTAATCTTTAGCGGTTTTTGGCAAAAGCACGCCGGTGCCTTTTAATCGATTTAAAAGCGAGGCGCTATTTTGGGCAATTGCAATGATTTCAAAAAAATCTTTTTGTATCTTTTCAAGGTCTTTGCCTAAAACAATTATTTCTTTGGCATTAATGTCTTTGGTAACTCCTCCAATAGTGTTTACATTGCGCAAAAATCGGCTTTTGGTCAGCCTTTCATTAATTTGCATGATCATTTCTCGTAACCTTGCCCCATTTGCACCGCCAAAATTAAATCCCGTATCAATCATGATGGCGCCAATATCGCCAAAATGGTTTGCCAGCCTTTCTAATTCTGCATATATAACGCGTAAATAAAGAGCACGTTTTGGAGGCAAAGCATCGCTTAATTGTTCTGCCGCTTGGCAAAAAGCCAATGAATGGCTAAACGAACTATCACCGGAAATTTTCTCACAAAGACGTAATTTATTACTAAGGGGAAGCGTTTCAAATAACTTTTCACTGCCTTTATGGACAAATCCAAGTTTTGCTTCCAAGAGCATAATTTCTTCTCCAGCCACGCTAAACCTAAAGTGGCCCGGCTCTATGATTCCCGCATGGATCGGGCCGACGGGAATTTCATATATCCCTTCACCCTCAACTTTTTGGAATTGATAAGTTCCATGGATTTCTTTTACTTTTGTCTGCCAGTCAAAATCCTTTCTTAATGGGAATAGATTAGCCGGCCAGTTTTCATGCAAAATGATGGGTCGCAGGTCGGGATGCAAAACAGGAGTGAGGCCAAAAAAAGTGTGTATCTTTTTTTCAAAATTACAAGCGCTATGGATAGCCGGGGTCAGTGAAGGAAATGTAACGGTATTTTGCAGACGAATAAAAGGCACCACAAACATATTTTTTTTTGAAATGCCAAACACATACCAAATTTTAAACCCCTCTTTTTCTGCTCTTTCGTCAGTTGCGGTGATTAGGTGCAGTGGCAGGTTTTTATTAGCATGCAAATTAGTTGCGATTTCTTTGATATGCAAAGCTGGCACTTCAAAGAAAGCGATATTGCCGCAAATTTCAACTTTTACGTTTTTGGGGAGGTATTGTTGTATGTCTTCTATATTCATAATGATGGGTACGTTTAATAATGCGCAGCGATATTGCCAAGCAATGTATATAAAAATGGCGGAATGTAAAAACTCAAACATAACACCAAAATAATAAGCATGGCAGGGGGAAGCAAGAGCCAAATACTTTCTTTTTCTGTTTTCATATCGGCGGGAGCCTGTCCAAACACCATGGCGCTGGCGTGTTTTAAAAAGCCGATAAATAAAATCGTCATCAATACTATAATCGTAACAACGATAAAAAGATGGTTTTTGATGCCGGCAGAAAGAATGAATAGTTTAGTAAAAAATATTCCAAATGGAGGCGCACCGGTTATGGCAAAAAATCCGGTCAAAAAGAGTGCCGCCGTAATGGGAATAGTACTCATCGCCCCTTTGACATTGGCGATTTTGGCAGAATGATATTTAAGAAGCAGATTCCCTGATGAGAAAAAAAGCGCCGATTTAATAAAAGAATGGTATATCATGTGAAGCATGGCCGCAAAAATACCCAATCCCCCAAACCCAAAACCAAGAGCCATGATTCCCGCATTTTCAATGCTTGAGTAAGCCAATACCCTCTTGTAATTCCTGGCAACAAAGATAATGGCCGCGGCAATGGCTACTGACAGCAAACCAAACGCCATAAATAAATTTTGGCTAAATGACGGCCCTGCCACCGCATCGGTTATTATTTTAAATTTCAAAATAATGGCAAAAGCAACCGGCAATAAGGCTCCCGAAAATAATGCGCCAATAGGAGCAGGTGTTTTACTGTAAGCATCCGGTTTCCAGGTATGCATTGGAGCAAATCCCACTTTAGTTCCATAACCCACAAAGACAAAGATAAAAGCCACTTTAATAACCAAAGGGTCAAGGCTGGCGGCATTTGCGGCAAGCGCCTGCCAGCTGACAAGCTCGTTTGCGGGAAACAAATTAGCGGCGGGAAAAAACAACAACGTCCCAAAAAATGCCAGCAGTATGCCAACAGAATTGATGATTAAATATTTCCATGCGCCTTCAATAGCGGAGGGCTTATTATAAAAACTGATTAAAAACGCTGTAGAAAGGGTGGTAGCTTCAATAAAAATCCAAGCAAATATGGGGCTGGAAACGGTAATAGCCAAAAACATCATCGCCATAAAAAGATTCAATAAAATAAAGTATTCCCTTACCCTTGACTGCAGATGGCTTACCCCTGAAAATCCGATGATATTTTTAGCGGTTTCTTGGCGAAGGTACTCAATAGAATACACGGTCGCAGCAAAACCGACAAACGCAATAATAAGCATCACCACGGCTGCCAGCGCATCCACAGAAAAAAATGAAGAATCGTACGTGCCAAAACGGGCAACCTGAAAAGAAATACTCATTGACGCCAATAATGCAACGCCCGAAGCAATCAGCGAAGAGATTTCAATAACCCTTCTATGCCCAGACAAAAGGCACAGCAGTGTTGCGATAAAAAAAGAAATAAAAATAAATAGTAATTCTGTATTGTACATATAGTTTACTTTAAATTACTTCAAACTAATCTTTTAATTTCCTCATATCGGTGACATCAAGCGATCCAAAATGCTGGTAAATCATTGATACAAACATGGTGGCGATAATGAGCCAGATAGAAATATCAAACAGAATGCCAATCTGCAAGCTGGGCGATTGTTCCAGTCCGGCAAAAATAGCAAAAGCCACAATACTGTTTTCCAGCGAAAGAATACCGATGATTTGCGATAGTGCGCTTTTACGGTTGATAATCAAAAAAAGTGATAAAAAAATCATAGAAAGCGCCAGCGAAAGCAACATTTCATGAGCAGGAATAATACTGGTAAGCGGTGCGAATCTATAAGAATGGGCTATGGCGGCAAGCATGGCTAAAATCGCAAGCGTAATAGGAGTATTTAAATAGGTGCTTGCGGAAAATATCAATTCATTTTTTTTAATTAATCTGATAAAAAATCCTGGCGCCAAAATTACCTTGACGGTAAATACCAACAAAGCAATAAACAACAGCGAAATATAACCGGTTTCAAAAAAGGAATTAAGCAACAGTATCACGATGGTAAAAGACTGGACTGCGTATGCAAAAACCGCATCAAGGTTCTTTTTTGAAATATGCAAAAAGACAATGGTTAAAAAAATGATTTGCAATAAAAATTGTAAAAATAAAATATTCATTTAACAAATAGAATTAATGTATCAGAATAATAGCCACGACGTTAAAAATAAAAGCAATAATTAAAAGATCGGGCAAGCGAAAAAATCGAAACTTGGCGATACTCGATTCTAATACGGCAATCACCAAGCAAAAAATAACTATTTTTATCATAAAAATAACCATGCCCAGCATAACTGCACTAATACCGGCACTTTGGGCTATACCCAAAGGAAAAAACAGATTGGAGGCTAAGGCGATAAAAATAAGAAGTTTGTTGGCCGACGCCCATTCCATAAGCGCTAATTTTTTCCCTGAATACTCTAAAATCATCGCTTCATGGATCATGGTCAACTCCAAATGGGTGGCCGGATTATCAAAAGGGAAACGGGCGGTTTCAGCTAGTAATACTATAAAAAACCCGAAAAAGGCAAGGGTGCCGGAAAGCAAATATTGGCTCTGGTAAAGTAAGCCGGTTTGGGAAATGGTAAACACATTAGTACTACCGCTAATAAGCGCGACCGTTAATAGTGAAAAAATAAATCCTCCTTCTGCCAAAGCAGCTACCGTCATTTCGCGGCTTGAGCCAAATCCCCCAAATGCACTGCCGGTATCAATCCCCGCCAGTGCCAAAAAGAATGTGCCAATGGCAAGGGTGTATATGATAATCAACAAGTCCCCGGTAACAGTATTATTAATAAATGATGCAAAAAGCGGAATGCTTGCCCCTATGATAATGGTTACGGTAAAAACAATATAGGGTGCGCATCGGAAAATCCACGAAGCATCTTTGCTTATTACTTCATCTTTATGGAAAAGTTTCCATAAATCCTGGTATGGCTGGAAAATTCCGGCTCCTTGGCGATTTTGAAGTTTGGCTTTTATTTTTCTGATAATGCCAACACAAAGCGGCGCCACGGCTGGCACCAATATAATTTGAATTATCCAAATAATAATATCAATAAACATGGTTATAATACAAAAAGCAATGAGATTATTAGGGCAATAAAAATATAAAGAATATACATATTGGTATTGCCACTTTGAATGCTTTTCACCCGTAAAGCTATGAGGCTAACCATTCGGTTAAGCGGTTGGTAAAAATAAGACTGATAGACATCTTGGACTCCCAAAGTAATGGTACGGGACTTTGGCAAATACCGGCTTTGCGCATCATGGTATTCAATGTCATGTTGGATGCTAGGCCTTAAAATACCCTTAAAAATAGTAACAATTGAGCGGGAGAATCCCGTAGCGGTTATTTCCATGCGGCCGGTTAAATCAGTTCCGCAATCCCAGGTCGCTCCAGTTTCAATTTTTTGATTTTTATTAATAACAAATGTAACAATATAAAACACCAAGCCGGCCACAAACACAAAACATATACATAAAAAAAGTAAAGAAACAGATCCAAAATTATTCCCCACGACAACCTGTTGGCCGGATGATGAGATTAAAGAAGCGGTACCTTTAAAAATAGCAAGGTTTTTCCCGACGCTTTCCAAAAACACCACTACATGTGAAGATCCTATTCCAAACAGAAGGCATAGCAGTGCCATTGCACCCATCCCAATACGCAAAGAAAGGGAAGATTCTTTAGCGCCGCTTGTGTGACTGCTTCTTGGGCGGGCTAAAAATGTCACCCCGAAAGCTTTGACAAAACAAGCTAGCGCCAATCCGCCGGTAAATGCCAGTGAGCCGGCAGCCAAAATAAAAATCCATTTTTCATACAAAGATAATGATGCTATCCCCAAAAAAAGCGACTGAAAGGTTAGCCATTCACTGAAAAATCCATTAAAGGGAGGAAGCGCAGATATTGCCATGGATCCGACAAGAAAAAAGAATGCGGTGTAGGGCATATATTTAATAAGGCCTCCATATTCTTCTATGTTGCGTGTATGCGTTTGATTAATAACGGAACCGGCGCCCAAAAAAAGCAGGGATTTAAACGTGGCGTGATTTAAGGTGTGGAAAAGCGCGGCAGTAAGGCTTAAAAGCGCCAGCGGCAACATATTAAGCGACAAAAAAGTCAGCGCACCGCCAAGCCCCAGCAAAATAATGCCGATATTTTCTATGCTGTGGTAGGCCAACAGCCTTTTTATGTCATGTTCGGTAAGCGCATACAGCACTCCCAGCAAAGAAGATATTGAACCCAAAACAAGCAACGCAAGCCCCCACCACACCGGAACCGGCCAAAGCATGCCAAAGAAAATCCTGATCATCATATAAATGCCGGTTTTAATCATTACGCCAGACATTAATGCCGAAACATGCGAAGGGGCGGCCGGATGGGCATCGGGAAGCCAAATATGAAACGGGACAATACCGCATTTTGTGCCAAAACCAATAATAGTGAAAATAAAAATCGTATTTTTTATGGATAAGGGAATAGAAGAAGCGCCAGATTGTATAGCCTCAAATTCAAACGAACCGGTAAATTTATATAACAATAAAGCGGCGGTTATAATAAAAGCCGTGCCGACATGAGTCATAATGAGATATAAAAAACCGGCTTTCACGTTTTGCGGGTCGTTACGATCGTAGACCACTAAAAAATATGACGTAATAGACATGACCTCCCAAGCAATCAGAAAAAAGAGCCAATTTGAAGAAGATACCACTAAAAGCATTCCTAAAATAAACAGGTTATAAAAAAATCCGAGAGCGCCAATATCATACTTTTTATAAAAATGCTTCACGTATCCGATAGCATACACAGAACAAAAAAGAGAAATTAATGAAATAATAAAAATAAAAAAGGCGGACAACTTGTCGATATGAAAAGATAACGAAAAAAACGGCACAGCAAATGCGCCCAAAGAAAAAGACAAGTCATCGCCGCCAGACGCCATTAACGCTACAAAAAAAAGTCCAGAGAGGGATCCCAATATAGCAAAAAAATGACTCCAAATATTGGCAAACGTATCGTGCTTTCTCAATAATAAAGCTCCGATACCTCCTATGGCAAAAAATGATAATACTGCGACAAAAGTTATTTGAGAAATAATACTATTTATCATACCTCTAAGAAACTGTTTAGTAACCCCATATTTGCGCTAAAGTTATTTTTCCCGGCTGCAAATTTGCTGTCATTCGTCGGCTTGCCACACGGGCAAACCTCCTTACGCTATCAAATTTTCGCTCAGGAAAAAAAACTTTATCATCAAAAGAGGGTTATTAAACAGTTTCTAATATTTCAAGAATATGTAAAAGTCCGTAAAGAATTGCTTTAGGGCTTGGCGGATCTCCCGGAATAGCATAATCTACCGGTATCAGGGCATTGACTCCACCAACAACCGCATAAGAATTTTTATAGATACCGCCGTCTATGGCATCATCGCCAACCGCTACTACAATTTTTGGATTAGGGGTTGCTTGGTAAGCTCTTGTTAAAGCTTCTGCCATATTACAAGTTACCGGACCGGTTACCAAAAGCATATCCGCATGCCTTGGCGAAGCAACAAAATGGATTCCAAAACGCTCAATATCATAAAAGGCATTGGAAAGAGCAACCAGTTCCTGTTCGCAAGCGTTATCGGAACCGGCATCTACTTGCCGTATCGCCAAGGAACCCTTAAATAATTTCCTTACCTTTTGTTGTATTTTTTCACCGATAACGATAATTTCCGTTTGCTCTTTGGTAATCTCGGTTTTTGAAATAGTGAGCCTTGGATTTTTTAGTATTTTTAAAAAAAGTTTAAACATACATTAATTTTTATAGCATCACAATAATGTCATAATAACAACAATTATAATACTCTAATAAACGTGATTTTGCAAATTAATAAGAAAAAAACCTGAAACTGATTTCAGATTTTTCTATTGGCGGAGAGGGTGGGATTTGAACCCACGAGACTCGTAAGAGTCGCGGTTTTCAAGACCGCTCCGTTAAGCCGCTCCGGCACCTCTCCAATCAAGATACTACCATACTAGTTACCATTTTTCAAATTTGCAGTAAATTCTTAATACGCAACAGGTCTTTTGATGAGGGTTTCAGTTTCAAGAATAAAAATCGTAATATTTTGTAATGAAAAACTAGGATTAAAAACAGGTAATAAAGTCAAACAACAAGTTGATATCCCAAATTGGATTAAAGGTAACCTAGAATTTGAAAAAGCATGTATGCGAGGCTTAATGGATACTGATGGATGCGTTTTCCATGAATGCCATAATATAAAAGGCAAAAAATATTGTTATCCAAGGCTTTCTTTTGTGACAGCCTCAATACCTTTACGAAATTCTGTTGTTGGAATCTTGCAAAAATTACATTTGAACCCCAAGATTAGAGGCACCAATCAAAGGTATGTACAAATAGAAGAAAAAGAAAAAATCAAAGAATATTTCAAGTTGATTGGAAGTAGTAATCCTAAACACTTGAATAAATTGAATTTTTGAAGCATTATTAAACAAATTAGGAGGAGTCGCATAACGGTATTGCAAAGGATTGCTAATCCTTGCCCTTTCGGGGGCCTGTGGGTTCGATTCCCACCTCCTCCGCTTTTGTAATTAATATCGAAGATTAACTCTTATTTAGACATGCATAACCAAAAAGGATTTATTAATGTTATATTGCTCATTATTGCAATCCTTGTTTTTTTGGGCGCAGGGACTTATATTGCCTTGTATCAAAAAATAATAAATCCGTTTCCGCTAAGGCCAAATCCCATACCCGTAGTATGCACCCAGGAAGCAAAACAATGCCCCGATGGTTCGTACGTAAGCCGCACCGGCCCAAATTGCGATTTTGCATCGTGTCCGACAATACATCCAACGCAAAATCCCAACGAAAAACAAATCTCTTTACAAGAAGGACAGCGGGAAGCATCGCTATTGATCCAAAAAATTTATTCTGACTACGTAACGGGCCTTAATTATCCTGAATATCCGGTAGCAACGAATCAGGGCTATCCCATAACCTTGCATATTGGAGAAACCGCCAGCAATGGATGCACCATCACTTTGACACTTATTAAAATTAATGGAGACACTGCTGTATTTACAGAAAAAACAGATTTTAACAGAATTTGCCCGATATGCCTTGCAAAAAATACATTAATTAACACGCCTGGCGGCACAATCCCTGTACAAAATTTGCAAGAAGGAATGGCAGTTTGGAGCGTTGATGAATTTGGAAATAAAATTTCTGCCATCATTACCAAAACCTCAAAAACTCCCGTTCCAAAAGACCATCAGATGGTTCATATCATTCTTAAAGATAAACGGGAAATTTTTGCCTCGCCAGGGCATCCCGTTGGAGACGGCAGGATTTTCAACGACCTTTTTATTGGCGACTTGCTTGATGGAAGCCGCATCATAACTGCAGAAAAAACTTTGTACGATAAAAGTTACACCTACGACATTTTACCCTCCGGGCCAACGGGATTTTACTTTGCCGGATACAATACTGCACCCGGCTCTGCCAACGGAATTCTTATAGACAACACGCTTCACTAAGCGTATAATGGAAACATAGCGAAAGGTCGCGGGAAAATAAATAATTTTAAAAAAATATGGCAGACGAACAAATAACAAAAGAAGAGGCAATGGCGCTGTGCTCATGCGGATCGGGAAAAATGTATGGTGTATGTTGTGGCATGATGAAACTCTGTTTTTGCGGATCAGGAAATCCGGTAGGACAATGCTGTATGGCAGACCCAAAAGCTCATGGAGTAGATGACGCAGATAAGCCTGCGATGTAATTTTTTAGACGAAAAAAAACACCGTCTGGCAACTGCCAGATGGTGTTTTTTATTGAAAAAGTCTGAAAATTAATATACCATAATACATATATGCCCTCATAGTTTAATGGACAGAATGCGAGCTTGCGGAGCTTGCGATGTAGGTTCGATTCCTACTGGGGGCACCAAATTTATGCGAACGCCACTTTCGGAAAAAAAACTCCAAGAACTCATTGAAAAAATTGAGCCCTTTAAGGTCGGTTTTGACGCAATTGGAGAACACGTCATCATCACCGATGAAAATGCTAATATCCTTTACGCAAATAAAGGAGTAGAAGAGCAAACTGGATTTTCCATCCAAGAGATTATCGGAAAAACTCCCGCCGATGTATGGGGCGGCAAGATGCCAAAAGATTTTTATAAAACATTATGGCACACCATCAAAACAGAAAAAAAACCGTTTGTAGGGGAATTAAATAATGTAAAAAAAGACGGTACTAAGTACTGGCAAGAAATACATATTCATCCGATATTTAATCACGATGGTACGATAAAGTTTTTCATCGCCATAGAGCCTAATATCACCGAAAGGAAGGAAAAAGAAAAATTCAAAGAAGAATTTATTTCTATTATTTCCCACCAATTAAAAAATCCCCTCACCGTGATGAAATGGACCCTGGAAATATTAGCCAAGATAGAAGGAGCCACCTCAAGCGATCAAAAGAGAATAAAAGTAGTCCTTGAAAACACACAATCAATTATTGATTTGGTAAACGACCTCACTATTATTTCAAAAATTGGCAAGATAGATACTCAAACCAACATTGACCTTTTTACGGTCATTAATTCAATCATTGAACAGGCCAAAGTAGCCAACCGCAATACCGTCATTGAATTTAAAAAAGATATGGAGCCTTGCATCATAAAAAGCAATTCCACGCTTTCTTTTGAAGTATTTAAAAATCTTATTTTCAATGCCGCAGAATATTCAGATAAAGATCATGGAATAGTTAATATTCATTTGAAAAAAGAAAATGATTATTATCTTTTTTCCGTAGAAAATAACGGTATTGAAATTCCTAAAAATGAGCAAAGTAAGATATTTTCAAAATTTTTCCGCGCATCTAATGCATCCGACAGGAAAGAAAGCGGCACCGGATTGGGCCTGTTTATCGCAAAAATGATATGCGACTATTTTGGGTGGCAAATTTCATTTAAAAGCCCGACTGACAAAGGCAATGGAGCGATTTTTCACCTAAAAATACCGATTTAGATATTTTTAGTAAAAATATTGTTAAAAACTCCATAAAAATATGGGGTTTTTAGTTACTACTCCGTATTGTTAAACTTATCCACAGCCTCTACGACAAAAACAGAACTTGATGTAAAAAAACTAAAAGAGTAAAATGTAAGTTGCATATAAAAAATAATTTGAAATTTAAAATTTGAATTTTTAAGTCAATTTGAAATGATTAAATGGTTTGATTTGCCGACATTTTCATTTGTGAAAATGTCGGCACCTACTTATTGAAAATTTTAATATTGGAAATTGAAAATTCAATTTTAAACAAAGTTTAAAATTGCCATGGAGCTTACCATTACAAAACGAGACGGTACCAAAGAATTATTCAATGCGGACAAGATAAATCGCTCTATTGAGCGCGCCGCCTTTGGCATGATAGACCCCATCGCCAAAGTTACCCAGGTTGCCACCGATACCAAAGTTACACTCTATAACGGAATCACCAGTGAAGAGTTAGACCAAGCCACCATCAATGCGGCCGTACAAAACATAAAAGAAAACCCCGACTACGACAAAATTGCCACCCGATTGCTGTTAAAAACGGTTTATAAACACGTCTTGGGAGATTTTAGCGACAGCCAGGAGCAATTAAAAAAAATACACCAGGAATATTTTCCAAGCTACATTAAAAAGGGCGTGCAAGACGGAATTTTAGACCCACAGATGGAAAAAAACTTTGATCTGGAACGCCTGGCAAATTTTTTGGATATTTTAAGAGATGAATTATTTATTTACTCAGGATTAGACGGATTGCTTCACCGCTATTCGGTAAAAGATAAAAATCAAAAACCGTTTGAAACCCCGCAATATTTTTTTATGAGAGTCGCCATGGGCCTTTCCTACAACGAAAAGGATCCAAACGAATGGGCGATAAAATTTTATGAAAAAATGTCCCAACATGAATATATCGCCGGCGGATCCACCAATATTTATTCCGGAACGGCCACTCCCTCCCTTTCCAACTGTTTTTTACTGGAAATCCACGACGATATGTCGCATATCTCAAAATCAGTTGCCGATGTCATGTTGCTTTCAAAAGCTTCCGGAGGCATCGGCGCTTCCATTACCAAGCTAAGGGCTACCGGCTCGCCTTTATCTTCCAATAATACCACTTCGTCAGGGCCCACGCCTTTTGCAAAAATCATTGATACGGCAATCAGAGCCATTCAAAGAGGCGGAAAGAAAAAAGGCGCCCTGTGTTTTTATATGGAAAACTGGCACATTGATTTTCCTGATTTTGTCAACTGGAAGCAAAGCGCAGGCGACGATTACTTAAGAATGAGGACTGCAGACACTGCGGTTTTTATTTCTGATGAATTCATGAAACGGGTGGAATCCAAAGCCGACTGGTATATGTTTGACCCCAAAGAAACCGCCGATTTAAATGAACTGTACGGGATAGCATTTTCAAAAAGATACAACGAATATATAAAAATGGCCGAAGAAGGAAAATTACGAATGTGGAAAAAAGTTCCCGCCACCGAACAATATCGACAAATTTTGGTGAGCCTGCAAACTACCTCGCACCCCTGGCTTACCTTTAAAGATTCTATTAATTTACGGGCGTTAAATAACAATACTGGCACGATTCATATGTCAAATTTGTGCACGGAAATTTGCCTGCCCCAAGACAAAGACAATATTGCGGTATGCAACCTGGCTTCAATAAATATTGCTGCGCACTTAAAGAAAAAACAAATTGACTGGCAAAAATTAGAAGAATCAGCCAGGCTGGCGGTGCGCCAACTGGACAATTTAATAGATATCAATAAACTGCCCATACCGGAAGCAAGGCGATCAGATAGTGAAAACCGGGCCATTGGCCTTGGGGTCATGGGTTTTTCCGACGCCATAGAGCAATTGGGAATTCCCTACGATAGCCCTCACGCTTATGATTTTACCGATAAAATTTTTGAATTCATCAGCCACATGGCCATTGACGAAAGCGCAAATTTGGCGCAAGAGCGCGGAAGTTACAAAAATTTTGCGGGATCAGGCTGGTCAAAGGGAATGGTTCCCGTTGACACTATGGAAATCCTAGAAAAAGAACGGGGAAGCGCCATTGACGTTGATAAAAAATCAAAGCAAAATTGGCTGGATTGGGAAACTCTGCGAGGCAAAGTAAAAAAAGGCATAAGAAACGCCACCTTGATGGCAGTAGCTCCCAATGCTAATATCGGCTTGGTAGCCGGAACTACTCCAGGAATTGACCCGCGCTTTGCGCAAGTTTTTTCACGCAATAAAATTTCCGGAAAGTATTTGGACATCAACCACAACTTAGTTACCGAGTTAAAAAATATGAACCTATGGGATATGGTAAAAGACAAAATTATTGAATTGCAAGGGGATGTTTCTTCCATAGAAGAAATTCCGGCCCATATCCGGGACATTTACAAGACTTCGTTTTCTGTTTCGCCCTACGCCTTTATAGAGGTTGCCGCAAGAGCCCAAAAATGGGTTGACCAGGCCTTGAGCCGAAATATGTATTTGGATGACCGAGATATCGACAAAACCATGGATATTTATTTTACCGGCTGGAAAAAGGGATTAAAGTCAACCTATTATTTACATATGAAGCCACGCCACAGCGCCGAGCAAAGCACGGTGGCGGTCAACAAATCGGCCAAATTAGGTAAAATGGGATTTGCGGCGGCATTTAAAACCAAGGAAGAAGTCATTATTACAGAAAACATTGAAGTAAAAATTATGGAAACTGCGGTTTTGCAAGACCCCGACCAAAGCGACGACCCTATCCAGGAAGAGGAAGTGATAGAAAATAAAGCGGCAGAAAGAATTATTGAAGCCGTGCCCGAAAAAGAGCCTTTTAACGTTGTCCAAAACAAGCCCGTTTCACATCAAATTTTCTCAAAGGTACAAACACAGCTTCCCAATCCGCAACAACTTCCCGCACAACAACCCGAACACTTCCAAACAAAGATAATTGATGGTAGGTTATATAAAATCCACATGCCATCGGATCCGCAGGAAAACTTCACCTGCGACGGATGCCAATAGGATGAAATTCCAAATTCAAATCACCAAATCCCAAATAAATTCTAATTTTTAAATTACTAAAATCTGAAGTGTTCGTCATTGCCGCAAAAACCGCAAGTTTGCGGCACAATCCAGTTTGACTTTCGTAGTAAAAAACACTACATTTAACCCATGGACATCACATCCAGAAACCGCACTTAAGTCGCCGGCGGTCTGGCAATATTGGGCGGCTTGGAGCAAAAAGTTTGCGAGGCGTAGCCGTAGCTACAGCTCGCACACTTTTTGTGAAAACTGCCCAAGACTGACAAATCCGGCAAGACTTGGAGTGCGGTTTCTGGATGTGATGTCCATATGCCAAAATTAACTCAACAAGTTACTAAAAAAGACATCCAAGTAAAAATATCATATTCAGACAACAGAGTAATGGGGGGTTTAGAAAAAATGGAGTTTAATGTATGTAAAAAAATTGATGCGCTTATTTTAAAATGCGAAAATTTCTTAAAAAGGCTCTCTATAAAATATAGAGATTAACACTATGAAAAATAAAAAAATCACTATTGATGATTTAGCGTTGATGATGAAGAAGGGCTTTGATGGGGTTGACCGAAAGCTTGATATTCAGGATGAAAAAATATCGGAAATAAAAACAGAAATCAGGGCGCTTGATTTGAAATTCAGCCAGAAAATGAATGAACTCACCACTACACTTGATAGATTTTTAAAAAGAATGACCGATATGGAAGATGAGTTTGCTATGATGAAAAACGATCTTAATAGAATGAAAAAAGTAATAAGGGAAAAATTAGGCGTAGATTTAACGTAAAGAATTTTTAATCCATAACCCACCGAATCCGCAGGAAAACTTCACGCTTGCCCCGTAGTGAAATTGCAGTTTCTACTACTGGGGTGCGACGGATGTCAGTGATAAGTAATTGCAAATGCAAAAATCAAATTGTAAAATTACAATTAAAAATTTATGTCAAATAAAAAAGAAATAGTTGGTTTCATTAAAGAACAAATAAAACAGAATACTCCAAAATCTCAAATTGAAAATGAATTATCTTCAAAATATGAACGAAAAGAATACGAAAAAATCCTAAAAGATTTTCCCGAACCTTCGCTAAAAGAAAAATACAAGCTACTTAATAATACTCTTATTGCTTGTGTTAGTATTATGACATTGTTTAAGCTGCTAACAATCGTAGAAATTGGTTCAGAATTTGGAGTAATAGCAGTACTAATATTTCTTGTTATTGGATTACTGATACCGATATATTTGGTAATCTATTTATTACAGTATCGCAGAGGTGCCTATATTATTACTATTGCATTAACAGTGCTATCCTTGCGTAATTTTTTTGACGGGGTTGATGAAATATTTACATCAGGCAATTGGCTATACATCGGAATATTTTTCTTTGGATTAATTTTAGTTATACTTTTAATCTTAATACCTGCGATTCTTTTGAAAAAGCTTTGGCCAAAACAATTAGTAAAAAGTTTATAAAAAAGTTGTATCGCTATTGAGAGGTAAAAGCACGAAACAACTTACTTCAGTACTGAATAGTTTTATTACCATTAATAAATAATATGATTTTAGGAAAAGCATCACCAGAAGATATGAATCTTCACCCCATGCGCTACCAGTGGGCTTACGATCTTTATAATCAGGCCGTCAGAAACACTTGGTTTCCCCACGAAATCGCCTTAAAAGAAGACCTGGAAGATTGGAACAAAATGACCGAGGACGAACGCCATGCGGTAAAGTTTACCATGGCTTTTTTCAATCCTGCTGAATTAATTGTAAACCGCGTACTGGCGCTGGGAGTATATCCTTATCTTAAATCTCCCGAATGCCACTTGTATTTGGCAAAACAAATGTGGGAAGAGGCAAACCACTGCGTGGCTTTTGAATATGTACTGGAAACATTCCCCTTTGACCGCGAAAAAATATTTCAAGTGCATTTGGAAACTCCTTCCATGCAAGCCAAAGAAAGCTACGTGATGAAATATTTAAAAAGGATGACCGAAGAAAAACTGGATATTGAAACCACCGAAGGCAAAAAGGATTTTATCCGCAATATGGTGGCCTATAATATTGTCATGGAAGGCATTTGGTTTTACAGTGGCTTTATGGTGGCTTTGTCGTTTCGACAAAGAAACCAACTGCGCAATTTCGGATCCATGATTGACTGGGTGTTGCGCGACGAATCATTGCACTTAAAATTTGGCATACAATTAATCCAAACCGTGCTGGAAGAAAACAGTGAATTATTAACCGAAGAATTCGCCAACGAAATAAAATCCATTATTGTGGAAGGCGTAAACATTGAAAATGCCTATAATAAAGATTTATTCCCCAATGGAATTTTAGGGTTAAATGCGGATTACGTAAACCAATATGTCCAATATGTAGCAGATCGAAGATTACTGGAACTTGGCCTGCCAAAACAATACAACGTAACTAATCCGGCAAAATGGATGTCAACGGCTACCGATGTACTGGAACTGGTAAACTTCTTTGAAGCGCAAAACACCAAGTATGAGGTGGACTCGGGCCATACACAAAAGCCAAAAGCGTAATTTCGGATTAATTAGGCTATTAATATAAAAAATTTATGCCGAAAAAATTTGAAGAACGACCAGAAGAAACACCAGAGGAAGAAGGTTTAATTTTAAAATTTCCATCTCCAAAGGAAGAGATTAAAAATCCTGATGTTTCCATAGAATCAGAAGAACAAAAAGGGGAGGAAGAGTATGAAGGCAGTAATGTTATTCGAGGCAATTTTTCAAGAGAAAAAAGCGGATTTAAACGACCCAAATTGACATCCGAATTTTATATTCCACCAGAAGATGTTGACAGATTCAAATGGAATGAATCTTTGAGAAAAGCAGGAAATGAAATACTACCATTTTTATGGTCATTAAAGGGTTCTATATCTAAAAAAGCTCTTGGCGATAGTGCTGTTGCTATTCAAAAATTTTCTAACACAGAACTCGTGGAAATAATTTTAGACTCAGCTGAGGGTGACTGGAATAAAAAACCAGCATACTATACTGCGTTAGCTAATGAAATGATGGCTAGAGGCCTAAATCCAGATGAGATAAAGCAATAAATTCTATAAAAAAGCTCGAACGAAAGTTTTAGGGTTTTTTTGTTGTTTTAATAACAATGGTTTGTTAATATATACTCATGATTGAATTATCAACCCCTATTGAAGACGTGCCTAATATCGGCTCGGCTTATCATAAAAAGTTAAAAAAACTGGGAATTAAAACCGTCCAGGATTTGCTGTTTTATTTTCCTTTACGATACGAGGATTTTTCTAATATTATTCCTATTAAAGACATAAAAGTTGGTGAAGTTGCATGCGTGCAAGGCAGAATTATTGAAATAGAAAATACCCAAACGTTTAAAAAGTATATGACCATTACCGAAGCTCTCGTAGAAGATGAAACCGGTTCAATAAAAGCCTTGTGGTTTAACCAACCGTTTTTAACCAAATCATTAAAAGAAGATGATTTTGTGTGCTTGGCTGGAAAAGTCACTTTAAGTAAAAATGGGGTATATTTAAATAATCCGGTCTTTGAAAAAATCAGTGACATTGATGATAACCCTTCGACTTCGCTCAGGGCAAGCAATTTAACGCATACCGGCCGGATTATTCCGGTATATTCTGAAACCAAAGGCGTAAGCAGTAAATGGTTGCGATATATGATAAAGCCCTTGCTTGAATATTTTTTTGATAAAGTTGGTGAAATACTTCCGGAAGAAATTTTAAAGAAACACAAATTTTTGGCGGTTAAAGAAGCGATCTGGCAAATTCATTTCCCGGATTCTTTTGAAGCCGCAGATGCGGCAAAAGCGCGGTTTAGTTTTGAAGATTTATTTTTACTGCAACTTTCCATTTTAAAACAGCGCGCCAAATTAATGCAAAAAACAGCGCTGGCCTGCGCCATGGATGCCAAATTAATGAAAGAATTTACCGAAAGCCTGCCATTTCAATTAACCGATTCGCAAAAACAGTGCAGCTATCAAATTTTAAAAGATTTGGAAAAATCGGTGCCGATGTCGCGGTTACTAGAAGGAGATGTTGGAAGCGGCAAAACGGTCGTGGCAACCATGGCCGCACTAAGCGCCGTAAAAAATGGCTACCAAGTGGCGTTTATGGCGCCAACGGAAATTTTGACCAGCCAGCATTTTAAGGGCATTTCAAAAATGTTAGAAAAATTTGGCACCACCATTGGATATTTAACCGGCAAAGAAAGTTTTATTTATAAAGCGGGAAAAATCCAAGAAATTAAGAAAAAAGACTTGCTGCTAGAATTGGAATTCGGGCAAATCAATATCTTAATCGGCACGCATTCGTTAATCCAAAAAACGATAAAATTCTCAAAATTAGCGTTAGTTATTTTAGATGAACAGCACCGGTTTGGGGTCAGCCAGCGCGCCCAATTAATCAAAGACCAAAAAATAATCCCCCACTTGCTTTCCATGACGGCTACCCCGATTCCAAGAACTTTGGCATTAACCGTGTATGGCGATTTGGATTTGTCACTAATAAAAGAAATGCCCAAAAACCGCAAAAAAATAAAAACAGTCATTGTGGATCCAAAAGACCGCAAAGCCGCTTACGAATTTATCCAAAAAGAAGTGCGCGACGGTAAAGGAGTTTTTGTCATCTGCCCCAAAATCGGCAGGGAAGAAAATGAAAATAGCGCACTGCCGATTACCGGATCTTTTGCGGTTTCCAATTATAACCCAAGCCTCTTTGGTGTTTTAGAAATGAAAACGGTAAAACAAGAATACGAAAAACTTTCCAAAGAAATTTTCCCGGATTTACGCATTACCATGCTCCACGGAAAAATGAAAACTGAAGAAAAGCAACGGGTGATGCTGGATTTTAAAAAAGGGGAAATTGATATTTTAGTTTCTACATCAGTAGTAGAAGTCGGAGTAGATGTGCCCAGGGCAACCGTTATGATGATTGAAGGAGCCGAGCGCTTTGGTTTGGCGCAACTGCATCAATTCCGCGGCAGAGTCGGCAGAAGCGACATGCAATCATACTGCTTTTTATTTACCACCAGTCCCGACCAATTAAACCGAAAACGCTTAAAAGCATTGGTTGATTCTGATAATGGCTTTGAGCTGGCGCAAAAAGATTTGGAAATTCGCGGCCCAGGGCAATTGTACGGCGCACAGCAATGGGGGCTTCCGGATGTGGCCATGGAAGGCATGTTAAATATATTTTTGGTGGAAAAAACCCGAACCGCCGCAAAAGAAATATTAGAAAAAGACCCCGAATTAAAAGGATATCCTTTACTTTTAGAACAGTTGGGGCAATTTAAATCAAAAATCCATTTTGAGTAAAAAAAAGACCGCCTCATGTGTTGCGGACTTTTACTTTAGCTGCAAAGTTCTCTTATGATGGGGAATATGGTTCCATCCGAATTTTGAAAATGATTTTTGCGATTGCCGTTTTCATAGATTAAAATAATGCGTGCACTTTTTTTGCTATTCATGGCACAAAAGTTTTTTAATGTTAAAAGACAGAGTTTTGGATTATTAACATGAATCCAAAGATCTTGGTGGACTATTTGCCCAAAAGAATCAAGTGGAGTCACGTATAATTCTACGATGGAATTTAACATTTTTTTCTCCAAGAGAAGTTGTATTGATGTCAATGAGCCAATCTACGTTTTTGGGTAACGGAAAAAATAAAGAATCTTTGAATTAATAACATTCTGTAATCAACTCCTGATTTTTTCCGTTACCCAAAAACCCATGTATTTTCCCAGCATCAGCCGCATTTGGGCATCCAATGCCGGGAAAGCGCCAAAAATGATCAAGGTAAAAGGCAAAAATATCCATTGGAAAAAAATGGTTATTTTTTTTAATTTGCTTACCCCCTTGGGAATTGGAGGCAAAAGCATAGTGGAAAGCACTGCGGAAACCATCATGCCCACCAATGAAATCGTCATGACCCTGCTGGTTAAAATCGGTAAATTAAAAGACAGCATCGTAACATTAAATTTATTTCCACCTAAAAATATCGGCAGCCAGCCCAGCGCAAAAAGCAACAGTGATGCGGTAGCCCAAGACCAATATCCGTCGATTAAGGTGTATGAATGAGAAATCTTTTTCCAAAACGGAATATCCTTATTTTGTAAAAAACCGTAGAGCGTGTAAGGAATTTCAGCACACCCCCACGCCCAGCGCTTTTGCTGCTTGTATTGGTTTACCATTGATGTAAAAATGCTGGGAGAATCCACTGCGTCCATGGAAACCAAATAGTAAATAGGAACCACCCGATAATCCCCGTTGTAATAAAGGTATGCCCGCCAAAAAATCCGGGAGTCGTCGCAGACCACATTTGAGGGATACCCTACTTCAAAAAATACTTTTGCAGGGATGGCGTGGCTTGAGTAGGTGGTAAGTTTTTCCGACCGCTCTTGTTGGATCATTTGCCAAAAAGTGTTTGATGTAGATACCACCCTGGCAAAAAAGGTAACGGTCCAAATGTTATTATTGTATACGGGAATCGGCTGATAACTTGCCCGCAGAGGATTTTCTTCGGTTAAATAATACCAGGTCAAACAAGAAAAATACTGGGGATACACTTTAGTATCAACATCAAACGAAGAAATTAAAATATCTTCATAGGGAATTTTCAACACGTCAATAATGGCGTTTTTTACCATGTTTCCGGCGTAAGCCACATTAGATCCTTTACCGGCTATTTCCCCTTTGATATTTTTTGGATGCACTACGATTAAAAATTTAAAAAACTTGCCGGCGTATGCCTTTTCTATTTTTCTGGCTATTTCTTTAAATTCTTCACCCGCCCTTTCTTCTATGGCCAAAACAATAATTAATTTTTCCTTAGGATACGTTGAAGACGCCAATGAATCAAGGCTTTCTTTTATAATATGCTCTCCTTCTTTATAAGTTGGCAAAATGACCACGTGGTATATTTTTTTCCAATTTTTATGTTTGATTTTTTTAAGCATTTGCAACCAGTCTTTTCTCATATGTCTTTTCGTTTTTATATAACCGACAATCTGATGCAAAGAAAAATAAAAAATCCTGAATAAATAATAAAAACAAAAACAGATGATAAAAATTGACACCCACAAAGGAATAAGCCATGAAAAAACAAGAACCCCTAAAAGAGTTCCAAAGCTTACCATTCCCGGGATCATTTCAAAAAAACGATATAATCCTCTTTCTTTTTTATCTTCAATATCGCTGGCTTTTGAAATATCCAGATATTCTTTTTTATCCATAGCGGTCCCACCGGGATTTGAACCCGGGTTACAAGAGTGAAAATCTTGTGTCCTAGACCAGGCTAGACGATGGGACCAGGTTGCGCACGCCACGGCGTGCGCAGAATTTTCAATTTTCAATCCTTCGGCGTGGCTCAGAACAAGTCAAATCCCAATTATCTGATTACCAAATGATACCGATATTCTACGTCTAAAATTGAAAAAAATCAATGGCAAAGCCTAATTAACTCTTATATTTTCCGGTAACTAAATTCCATCTTATCCTTGATAAATCCAGAAGCATTTTTAACATTCCCAAAAAGCGCACTTTGGTTTGGACATCATTGGCCCACACAACCGGAACTTCTTTAATGGTATGACCCATTTTTTTAGCAATAACTAATATTTCAGAATCAAACGCAAAACCATTAATGTTGCATAAAGGCAAAATATCTTTTACGGCTTTGGCATTCAATAATTTAAAACCGCACTGGATGTCTTTAATATTAAAAAGACCCGTCGCCAACCTGGCCAACAGACCATAAAAAATACCCAGAATTCTTCTGTGCAGTGGTTGTGAATTAATAATTTTAGATCCTTGCATGTTACGGGATCCTATAATAATATCGTAATTTTTCGCATATGGTAAGAAATTTGAGAGCTCTTTAATAGAGGTAGAATTATCAGCATCCATAAATAACCTATACTCGCCTTTTGCTCTTAATAATCCCTGCTTGACCACATAGCCCTTGCCATAATTTTTTTCATTACTCATTATGGTTAAATTTGGAATTTCTAACTTCCTGACAACTTCTACTGTTGCGTCATGTGAACCATCGTTAACAACAATAATTTCATAATCGTATCTTTGCAAAGACAAATAATCATTAAGTTGGAGCAAGGTTTTTTTGATCCTTTTTTCTTCGTTATAAGCAGGTATGACAACCGATAAAAACATGTGTTATTTTGTTAAAATTATAGCAATGTCGTCCTCATACACTGTCTGCCAGCCAGAATCAATCAATAGGTTATAAATACTTTTTGAGGGATAATTGATTCCTAGTTTTTCAAAAATCCACTTATACTTTTGCAACATGCCCGAAAATTGATTTTTGGGCTTTTCTTGGTAGGTTATATATTTTATAGCTTGATCTTTTTTGTCCTTGCTTAAAAAAATTATCTTAATATCATATTTTTTTAAAAGTTCTTTTGCGCCAGCTTGCGCTTCCATTATTTTAATGTAGTCGCCAAACACAAATTGATTGTTTTGGCGCCAGCTTGGCATTCTTCCATCGATAAATACTTTCCGTTCGGGCAATTTCCAAATTAAATATCCGCCCCAGTTGTATTCATTTAACATGTTTTCTGAAAGCGGCACACTTTTTAAAAAAGATACTGCTTTTTCAAGACGGTATTCTGCATTAAAACCAGTGTGATTTGTAAAACTAGTAGCAAAAATACAAAAAGAAAAAATAATGGCACCCGTTACTGATAAAAAAATTCTCCAGGCAGAGCTACTCATTGATTTTGATGTTGCCTCTTGCCTGGCATGCAAAAATAAATCTCCAAAAACAGGAATCGTAAAAATAACGAAAATTAAAAAGTAACGCTGGTTGCAAAAAGCTAAAAATAAAAATAATAAAGAAAAAATAATATCATTAACATCAAGGCTTCTATGAAACTTGATTATAGTAATACTGCACAGAAATATAAATAAAGATATATAAAGCCATATAAATAACGAGCTTGTGGAAATTAAAGGCATCCACTCTAAAATATGAAATCTTAAAAAATTATCCCCGACGGTTCTAAAAACTTCTTGGTAAATTCTTAAGCCATAGGGATTTATTACGGTCGCAAAAAAAGAAAAGGCCAATACAGAGGCTATGGTTACTACTTTTTGATACGATTGCTCCTTTATATTTAAAAAATGCAGTTGCGGAATTTTTTGAATAACACCCGTCTTTTTGAAAATTTCCAAACATAAGACTACCAGCAATATGCAAAGTCCGGCAAAAAATCCGGCATGCAAATTAACCCACAATACCAATAGCAACGGCAAAAAATAAATTAATTTAGAGTTATTATTTAAAAATTTATTAATTATTCTCCACACTATCGCAACAAATAGTACTGTTAAAAGCTGGGGCCGGATTCCCAAAAAAGAAGCGGTGGCCCAATACCCAAAAAATATGGGAAGAGCCAGATCAATAAAAGATTGCCCGGGTTTTGCGACAATAAAAAAAGAAGCCGTATAAAGGACTAAAAAAACCAACAACAAAAAATAAAAACCGTATATTGAATAAACCTTGTACATCAATACATCGGTTAGCCATTCGTGGTCAATCCAATGAAAATCAGGCATCGTATAAGAATACCAATCTTGTTGGGGTACTCCTTCTTGTAAAATCAATTCCCCGGTACGCACGTGCCAGCCAAAATCCGGATCTTGCCAGCCGGAAGTGATAAAAAAACCACAAGAAACCAGTACAATAAAAAGAATTAAAAAATAAAAAAAATGGCTTTTTTTAATCATTGAAATTCAATCATGGTAGCATAAAAAATCCCTTATTTCAAACATTAAAACTGACCGATTATTTTAAATTATAAAATATCATGTATACTGAATACCGTAAATAATATGAAAATATTAGCCATCGAAACATCTTGCGACGATACGGGAATAGCAGTGCTTCAAGCCTCAGGCTCCAAGTTTCAAGTTTTAAGCAACATCGTTTCCTCTCAGCAAATCCATGCAAATTATGGCGGGGTTTTCCCCATGATGGCAAAACGGGAACACCAGTGCAATTTAATACCCGTTTTAACCCAAGCTTTAAAAGAATCAAAATTACTTAAAAATAAAAGTCTTACAAATTTCACACCTTTGAAATTTGTAAGACAATTTAAAACGGTTGAAAAAATACTAGAAAAAGAAAATACTCTTTTTGAATCCGTAAAAGAATTTTTGGAAACCTACGAAAAACCCTTTGACTACGCTCAGGGCAAGCCCGCCATTGACGCAATTGCAGTTACCAATGGACCGGGACTTGAGCCATGTCTTTGGGTTGGCGTAAATTTTGCCAAAGTTTTAAGTTATTTTTGGGATATTCCGGTGATTCCCGTAAATCATATCGAGGCTCACATTTTAGTTAATTTTCTGGAAAATCCCAAGATGGCATTTCCTGCAATATCGCTCATTGTTTCTGGCGGACACACCCAATTGATTTTGGTAAAAAAAGTTGGCAGTTATGAAATTATCGGTGAAACGAGGGATGACGCCGCCGGTGAATGTTTTGACAAAGCCGCCAGAATTTTAGGTCTGGGTTATCCGGGAGGACCTGAAATTGCGCGCATAGCAGCGCAATTTCAGCCGAGCACTCAACGCTTGAGTGCTCTGGCAAATCCTATCATTTTGCCTCGCCCCATGATAAATTCCAAAGATTATGATTTTAGTTTTTCCGGTTTAAAAACCGCCATTCTATATAAAGTAAGGGATACTAAGCCAAAAATAGTAAAATCTGAAAAATTCATTCAAGAAATGTGTTTTGCCGTACAAGATGCCATTTGCGATGTATTGATTAAAAAAACTCTGCAAGCAGCAAAAGACTATAAAGCTAAAACCATTATTCTTGGAGGCGGCGTTTCGGCAAACCAAGAATTACGAAAACAACTGGTAAAAAAAGTCCGACAAGAAATTCCAACTACAAAATACTTAATTCCAAATTCTGCATTGTCCACAGATAATGCTCTTATGATTGCCATCGCCGGATATCTTAACAAAGCAAAAAAAATCGCGTGGCAGAAGTTATCTGTCGACGCGAATTTGAGGATTTAATAGGTTCTCACACCCATTTATGCCTCTTGTTTTTCCTAACATAGCGGCGTCTAATATTCTGAGCCATTTCCTTTTTTTTGTAATGTCCGCAGAATCCATAGTTTGCGAGCAGGAGCCGATAATAGGGGCTCGTTTTTTCTTTTTTTATTTTCTCAATTTTTTTACGGGCATCTTCTACTGAACTCGCTGACACAACTTCTCTGCCACCTCCAAAGCCCTTGAAAGTTTCGGGTTCATACTGTTTTGACTCACAAAAGAAAAACGACATAGTATCCTCCGCTATTTTAAGGCATAGCTGCCTACGAAAAAATTGTCCAGGAACTAAATATAGTTTATACTATAAAACTTTTATTGTCAATATTTTCTGCTTCGGATAAATAAGTTAAAATCAAGTAATGGAAACGCTAAAAAACGGACAACCATACGACGCCAAACAAGTTGAAGATAACATTTACAAACTGTGGGAAGACAGCGGTTTTTTCTCGCCTGACAAATTGTCAGGCACGCAGATTAACGCAGATTCAATGCGGATTAACGCAGATAAACGCAAACCATTCACGATAATTATGCCGCCGGCCAATGCCAATGGCAATTTACATGCCGGGCATGCTTTGGTGATGACCATTGAAGATATTATGACCCGCTATAAACGAATGCGGGGATTTAAGGCTTTATGGCTTCCAGGGTTGGATCACGCCGGTTTTGAAACCCAGGTGGTATATGAAAAGAAACTGGAAAAAGAGGGAAGGAGCCGGTTTAAAATGAAACCCGAAGAATTATACCAGGAAATTTTGCAATTCACCTTGGAAAATAAAAAAAATATTGAAGGGCAAATTAAAAAAATGGGGGCTTCGTGTGATTGGTCGCGCGAAAAGTTTACCT
Organism: Candidatus Staskawiczbacteria bacterium RIFCSPLOWO2_01_FULL_38_12b; assembly: GCA_001820255.1. Taxonomy (GTDB): domain Bacteria; phylum Patescibacteriota; class Minisyncoccia; order Minisyncoccales; family Staskawiczbacteraceae; genus VGLO01. Next base: position 50,286 of record MHPA01000016.1, read on the forward strand.
TAGATAAAGATATTGTAACCATCGTTTATCAAACATTTGAAAAATTATATGACAAAGGACTGGTATATCGGGGTAAAAAAATAATCAATTGGTGTAGCAAGCATCAAACTTCTCTTTCAGATTTGGAAACCAAAGATGCCGAGCAAATTGATAAACTCTACTATTTAAAATACGGGCCTTTTGTGATTGCCACAGTGCGCCCTGAAACTAAGTTTGGCGACAAGTACGTGGTAATGCACCAAAAAGACCCGCGATACGCCAATTACAAACATGGGCAGAAAATTGCCTTGGAGTGGATAAACGGCCCTATAGAGGCAACGGTGATTAAAGACGAAGCTATAGACATGGACTTTGGCACGGGAGCCATGACCATCACCCCATGGCACGATGCGGTAGATTTTGAAATTGCCCAAAAACACAGCCTAGATAAAGAGCAGATTATTGATTTTTATGGAAAACTGTTGCCGATTGCCGGTGAATTTTCGGGAATGAAAATCACCGAAGCACGCCAAAAAATCATAGAAAAATTGCAAGCAAAAGGTTTGGTGGAAAAAATCGAAGAAAACTACAAGCATGTGGTTAAAAGATGCTATAAATGCGAAACACTCATTGAACCCCAAATAAAAGATCAATGGTTTTTAAAAATGGAAAGCTTGGCAAAGCCGGTCATAGCATCAATTCAGGCAAACAAAGTGACCTTTATTCCAAAACATTATAAAAAAATATCCTTGCATTGGCTAAAAAATATTACCGATTGGCCTCTTTCACGCCAAATTGTCTGGGGTATTCCCATACCGGCAAAAATTTGTGAAAAATGCCAAAGTGCTATAATTGATACTACCCATCCCGAAATAAATCCTTCGGATTTAAACGGGACCTGCGGGAAGTGCGGCGGTAATTTAATAAAAGAAACCGATACGTTTGATACCTGGTTTTCTTCAGGGCAGTGGCCGTTTGCAACTTTGCAAGCCGGCCAAAAAAATGATTTTAAGACTTTTTACCCCACCGATGTGATGGAAACCGCCGGTGAAATCATCTTTTTTTGGGTGGCAAGGATGTTAATGCTCGGGCTTTATACCACCAAAAAACTGCCATTTACAACGGTGTACTTGCACGGATTGGTATTGGATGCCAAAGGAGAAAAAATGTCAAAGAGCAAGGGGAATGTAATCAATCCCATGGAATTAATTGATAAATACGGAACTGACTCCTTAAGGATAAGCCTGGTCATAGGAAACACTCCGGGCACTTCCCTTGCCTTGGATGAAAATAGAATCAGGGGGTACAAAAATTTTGCCAATAAAATTTGGAACGCCAGCCGGTTTGTGGTGATGAATTTAAAAGACTATAATCCTAAGGCAAAAATTTCGCTAAATACTGCGCAAAAGAAAAATATAAAGGAACTGCAAAAACTGGTTAAAGAAACCACAAAACTAATGGATGATTACAAGTTTTATATCGCCGCAGAAAAAATATATCACTATTTTTGGCATACCTTTTGTGATAAAATAATAGAAGAAAGCAAAGAAGCATTGGCTGATCCAAAAAGTCGCACGGCCACACAATATATGCTTTTGGAAATACTTACAAATTCATTAAAACTACTGCACCCTTTCATGCCTTTTATTACCGAAGAAATTTATCAGCAATTACCGATTAAGGATAAAAAGTTGTTGATGATTGAGCGATGGCCAAAATAACTCACATAACACATAACATAGAATACATAACAAAAAAACGGCGTCGTAGTTTTGTTTCATGTTCCATGTTTCATGTTCCATGAAGTAATGGAGTACTATCGCATCCCTCTATATATTTTATTTGGAATTTTGCCGAGTGTTGCTTGGCTTTTTTATTACCTTAAAAAAGACCTGCATCCTGAACCCAAAAGGATGATTATAAAAATTTTTTTAATGGGAAGCGTCATCACCGTGCCAGTACTGCTTATCCAAATAGGGCTTTCCTTGGCATTGCACCAGCTTCAAAATGGCGAATTTTTTAGCCAACACTTTATTATTCTGGCGATAGTAAAATGGTTTATAGTTATTGCATTCACCGAGGAGTTGTTAAAATACCTGATAGTCAAAGTCAATATTTTTGACAATTATGCACTCGACGAGCCACTGGATATCATGCTGTATATGATGGTTGCCGCACTGGGTTTTGCCGCAGTGGAAAATATCCTTTATTTATTTTCGCCCCTGGATGTCTCTTCTTTTGATATGCTCATCAAGACCACCATCACCATAAGCTTTATCCGTTTTGTAGGAGCCACCTTACTGCATGCGCTTTGTTCGGGCCTGACAGGATACTTTATTGCCCTCTCTTTTCTTGACCCTAAAAAAAAGGTATTATTAAGCATAGGGGGATTGGGCATTGCGACATTCTTGCATGGGCTTTATGATTTTTCCATCGCAACATTGATTTATCCAATAAACTTTTTAATCCCTAGCATGATACTTTTTGGCCTATTACTGTTTATCATTACGGCTTTTGATAAAGTAAAAAAAATGAAAAGCATTTGTAAAATCTAGGGTCTAGCGCCTAGGGGCTAGGGTTCAGTGAACGATTTTTTCACTAGACGCTAGACGCTAAACCCTAGACCCTAATAAAAAATGGCTAAAAAAATAAAATTAAGAGGAGAAATACAATCTAATACTAGCGCCGTAACGGAAGAAAACAAGGTGATATTTAACCAAGAAGGGGAGTTGGTGGTTGATGTGTTTGAAACCAATACTGATTTTGTGGTACTGGCGGCCATTGCGGGAACCAATATTAAAGATTTGGACATTTCTGTTGAAAAAGAAATGATGGTGATAAAAGGAAACCGGCCGGATCCCCATGACATTCCCGAAAAAAAATATTTTTACCAAGAGTGTTACTTCGGGCCGTTTTCAAGAAAAATCGTATTACCAGAAAATATTTATACCGAAAAAGCATCGGCAGAAATGGACAAAGGAATGCTTACGGTTACCATTCCTAAAAAAGACGTTGAAGAAAAAATCGAAATAAAAACCTCGTAATTTAAATAAAAAAAGCCGCCCCGAACCCAATGTGGTTCTGGAGCGGCTTTTCAATTTTGGTGCGGACGGTGGGACTCGAACCCACAAGCTCTTGCGAGCGCTAGCTCCTAAGGCTAGTGCGGTTGCCAATTTCGCCACGTCCGCAGTATGCAAGTTTCCCAGAAATTTTATAGTACCAATCTCGCACTCTTTTACGCAAAAAATAACAACTCAGTATTGTTCTTAATCTTCAGCACAAAAGCAACTAGAACCGCCCACGCTCGTAGAAGTGCATGTTCGCCCGGGTACACATTCTCCGCCACATGTAGGAGCAACACTCTCCCCACATGTTAGAACAGGTGTTTCCCCAATAATCTCCTCTATAATATTTACCGCGGAAAAAGCCGCTATGCCAACCGCAATTCCCACAAGCGCCCATATAAAGGCGCTTTTGCCCCTTGAAAGTTTTGCGACATCGCCGGCGGCGGTTACAAATAAAAACCCGGCATAAATAAGCATGATCACCACTGAAGCAATAAACAACGGCCACACTATAATTTCCAACAATCTATCTATAATGCCCTTAAACCATTCGGCCGGAGTTGGCGATGCCGCCAAAGCAACCATGGGCAATAATACTAATACCATTAAAGATGCTAGTGCAATTATTTTTTTGTTCATTTAAGATATTACACCTTTATTTTAATTACAAATACAATTTTCACTAAGGCCGACGATGCATGCTTGTCCAGCCGGACATGTTCCATCGCATGCAGGGGCAGTATCTCCGCAAACCGCGGGTGGTGGCGGTGGCGGAAAAAGAATATTGTTGACAATAAAAGGCATGGATGATGCCAGAAACGCTATAGCAAGCCCAATCGTTCCCCCTATTACCGCCTTGCCCGCTAAAGATAATTTACCTACTTCCCCATTGGCCGTTAAATATAAAAATCCGGCCCAAATAAACATTCCCATGGCAATGGCGATAAATATCGGCCAAATAAAAGCAAAGATGCCATCAATGGCTGCCCTGATATCAAGATCGTCCCCGGGCATATCAGGATAGCTTATCGCAAAAACGGCAACGGGCAAAACCAAGAATGTTGCCAAAGCAAATAAAACAATTATTTTTTTATTCATTAATATTCAAAATTAAAGTTATATACCAAGAGCAAATTTAACCAAAAAAGGAATGGAAAATGCCAATACCCCTACCGCCACCCCAACCGATCCCCATATTACCGCGCTCCTTGCCCCTCCCGCCTTGGTTACATCCCCATTGGCTAATAAAAACATAAAACCCGCAATAACAAACATGACCACCGAAAAACCGGCAAATAACGGCCATATAAAACTAAACACTGCGTCAATAATAGTCATCACATTAACATTTGCTCCTGGCGGAAAACTGGGAATATTTATGGCAAGTACCGCAACCGGTAAAAAAAGCAAGGTTAACGCAGTAAATGTGGGGGCTATTTTTTTGTTCATTATATTCAAAATTTTTTAAGATGCGCTATTTAATATTCAAAAAATTTTAAAACACACATTTATACATTCAACGCAAACTTAACCATAAAAGGGATGGAAAATGACAATAAACCTACTCCCACTCCAACTGAAGCCCATATCATGGCGTTTCTTGCTAATAATATTTTACCTGGCTCGCCATTTGCCGTTAAAAACATAAACGCCGCAACAATAAACATTATCACAGAAAAACCGGCAAATAACGGCCACAAAATACTAAATATAGGGTCAAAAATATTAATAGGGGCATTTTGAATAACACCCGGTAAAGGTATTAGCGTGACCGCCAAGCTAGTTGCGGGAAACATTAACGCCATCAGTAAATAAAATAAAATAATTAATTTTTTATTCATGTTTTTTAATTTACCTTGAATTACCAAATGCTTTAGCGGTATTTTTCCCGAATTCGGAGATAGAAATTTGATCTGCCTGTGCAAAAGCAGACAGGTAGAATTTTTAGGCGTAGCTACGCATACGCATAAAAATTATAGCAAATTTATAGCCCGAATTCGGGAAAAAGACCCGAAAATTCTTTTTCATGTGGCATTTCTAAATTCAAGGTAATTTAAATGACCAACTGTAAACCAACTCCGTTAAAAGATGCTGCAACGGTACCCCTCGCTTTTAACGGAGTTGATGTATCTTTAAGATAAATTACCTAAACTCCAATGCCCGTGAACACGTTTCTTACAATATAAGGGATTGAGAATGAAATTAATGCTATGCCCAAACCCGCAACTGCCCATACAACAGATTGTCTCGCTGCTCCCACTTTAGCTGGATCTCCACTAGATGTCAAAAACAAAAATGCCGCTATAATGAACATTATTACAGCAACTGCTGCCATTATCGGCCAAACCAAACCTAATACGGCATTTAAAATATCCCAAACAGTAATACCGGGAACTACGTTTGGCTCAGGTATTGGGTTGAATGCGGCAAATGCAATAACCGGCGATGTTAATAGCGCAGTCAATACGGTTGAAGTTAATAAACTTAATTTTTTATTCATTTTGATTTTTTACCCTGTTAAATACCGCAAAGCGGTAATTTCGAAATAGGGTCGCAAGAATTATCCGCTTTAGCGAACATTCTCGACCCGGTCCTGGCGAAATTATTTAACCGGGTGAACTTTTTAATAATATAAATAGCTTTGCTATTTATGCGTTACTATATATCGACCTTTATTTATTCAGCACCATTTTCATACTACAATCAATAATTCAAAGAATAATTATACTAAGAAAGCGGTGCTGGATTTATTAATATTATCACACTCTTTTTATATAGGGAATTAACTTGGCGGCTCTCCTATTATCACTTTTACTAAGGCAATTAATCCGTCGCCGGCCAAAGCAATAGCGGCTCCTATTAATGCCCAAAATAATGCCTTTTTCGCTTTTTCGATTTGGTCGGCTTTGCCTGCGGCCGTTACAAAAAGAATTCCCGCCCAAACCAGCATCAATACCGCCAACGCTTTCATAATATCAAATATGTAACCGGTAATTTTTGTGATAAGCGTTGGAAAATCATTGGCACAAATAGTACTCGATCCCCCACACAAGGGATTTAATAGATTAATACCAAAACCGACAACCCCATCATCACCCCAGTCCCCACCTCCTCCACCACCATCACCATCGCCAACCCCTCCACAGGTGGAAAGCCCAGAATCCGGAACATTACAGTAACAACCTGGAGTGGATCGGCTAGGCTCAAGGTCACATTTAGTATGAGATTCAGGGTCACCAGGAAGAGGACAATCAGAATCAGTAGCACAAAATATACCTACTTCTGAAGCCAAAATCGAACCCGCTGATCCTAAAAAAATAACTACCACTAATAATAAAAGTAAACTATATTTCATTATATTATGTTACAAACAATAATGCAAAGCGATATCCACACGGTCCAATAGAATCCAAATATTGCAAAATTAAGCCGGTGGCTCTCCTATCACGCCTTTTACCACCGCAATAAATCCCGTACCGGCCAATGCAATGGCGGCTCCTATGACCGCATAAAATAACACTTTTTTTGCTTTTTCAACTTGACCGGCTTTCCCCGCAGAAGTGACAAAAAGGATTCCCGCCCAAACAAACATCAATACCGCCAACGATCCGATAATGCTGACGATATAGGTGGTAATTTTAGTTATAAGACCGGGAAAATCATTGACGCAATTAGCACTACCCGGTCCTTCAAAACACAAAGGATTAGGAAGGTTGGTGCCAACGTTATTAGAACAGTTAGGGAAGCCCGCACCCGGATTCATACAGTAACAACCCGGAGGTGATCCAGGAGTGTAAGCACATTGAGTCTCAGTCAAAGCGCTGCCGGCAACAGGGCACTCGGAACTACTGGAACAGGGTCCGCCAGCTAAAACCAAACTCGCCGATCCTAAAAAAGCCACCGCCACAAATATAAATAATAAAAGTAAACTATGTTTCATATTTAAAACTTAGAATCTTGAATATGGTATTTTGAGGCTTGAATTGAATATAGAATTTAGAATATAAAACTTGCATTCAGTGTTCTTTTTATTCTATTCTAGCTTCAAGATACAAGATTCTAAATTCATAACCCACCCGATTACTTTTTTGGCACATTTAGCATATTTTCAATGTAGTCCATCCGCATTGGCAATTTTTCTTCATGGTAAGTGTCAATAAAACCATTAACTTTTTCTTTCACTTCCTTTAAATCTTTTTCAACTTTATCTAACCTGTTTTCAACTTTATCAAATCTTTCATCTACTTTGTAAAATTTCCCGTCAACATGTTCTTGAGCCGTTTGAAAACTGCCGCGTATCATCTCCGCCAATTCATTAATAGTAGTTATTTTTTTATTATCTTTTCTTGGGTCCATAGTTTCTAAATTTTTATTGATAATTTTTTGGATTAGTTCGTATTATTCGCAACAATGGTATCCTAGATTACTTGACAAAAAGCAACGCGTAATGAGAGTCTGCTACTGTAAATTCTTTTTTTAGTGAAAATCCCAAGGGCGCAATGATTTTTTTTAATTGATCAGGGCTTATGGCGCCTTCTTTCGGGCCAAATGGCGCATGTTCAAACCAATCTATCACCAACAATTCTCCCCCTGACTTCAATATTCTTTTTGCTTCCTCCAGTATAGCATACTTATTTTCCACTTGAAATAAAACGCTGGGGATAAGCACCAAGTTTAAAGAATCATCCGGCAATCCAGAGGCGCTGGGCAATTCTAAATCGCAAAGCACCATTGACACATTGGTAGCATGTTTTAACCGCAACTTGGTTTTTAGTGCCGATAATTTTTCCTCCTGAATATCAAAGGCATACACCCTGCCATGGTTTAATATTTTTGCCAGAGCTATGGTAAAATCAGCCGATCCACAGCCAAACTCAGCAGCCACCATATCTTTTTTCAGGTTCAGATACTGCAATACTTCGTCTACTTTTAAAAAATCAGTCATATCGCAAAATTTCTATATATTGACCAGGCGCCACACCCGCACGGCGCCTGGTCGTAACGATGTTTTAAAGTAAAATATTAACTAGCAGGCGGACCATTGACCGTAAAGTCAGATGCACTAGAGGTAGAAATATTTTTACTTGGCGACTCAATCTTAACTCGTAAACTTACCGGGTAACTGGTGGAAGGTAGGTTGTATTTTGTAATACTCCAATCATAATACCCCTGGGTTGCCAAAACGGAACTGGTAATTGTTTTTATATTTAAATATGGGTTAGATGGCATATAGGTTGTTATAGTAACCCTGTCAGTAGAGGCAAATCCAATGGTTGTCCAAGTGATACGGGGAATATCTCCCACTTGCATGGTTTCCCCGCCATTTGGATATACTATTGAAATACTTGCCGATCCCTGATTTGTACCAGAGTTGACCGTAATATCAGAAGCGCTAGAGGTAGAAATATTTTTACCGCTTACATCTATTT
>MHPA01000016.1:58855-59005 GCA_001820255.1 Candidatus Staskawiczbacteria bacterium RIFCSPLOWO2_01_FULL_38_12b
TTAGGATAGGTTAACGAAATACTACTTGCATCACTATTACCGCCAGAATTAATAGTAAAATCAGAAGCGCTAGAGGTAGAAATATTTTTACCGCTTACATCTATTTTAACTCGCAAACTTACCGGGTAACTGGTGGAAGGCAAGGTGCTG
>MHPA01000017.1 GCA_001820255.1 Candidatus Staskawiczbacteria bacterium RIFCSPLOWO2_01_FULL_38_12b
AGCGGGAGGCATCGGTGTTACCCCGTTTCGAAGCATGATAAAATATTTACTGGATCGTGGCGAAAAACGCAATATCATACTATTGTATGCCAATAACAACTACCTTGATATTGCCTATAAAGAAATCTTTGATCAAGCCTTGCAAAATCTTGGCATCAAAACAATCTACACCCTGCACAATGAAGTCGGTATCCCCGCTGATTTTATCTACGAAAGGGGATTGGTAAACCGGCAAATACTGCAAGAAGAAGTGCCGGATTTTAAAGAAAGGATATTTTATATTTCAGGCCCAAAAACTATGATTGACTCCTTTAAGAAAGTATTAAAAGAAATGGGCGTTCGTCCATCGCATATTAAAACCGATTTCTTTCCGGGATATGCGTAACCGACACTATCGGGACGTATTTACTTTTAACTTTTTATTATTTATAATTGTCTATACCATTATAATTAACGGATAATTCTGGCAAAATATTTGTCAAAATTATCATCCAACCATTCATGAAAAAAATTATTATTATTCTTGTTGGCGTTGCGGTTGTGGCAACTGGCGGTTATTTTTTAATTATTAAAATGGATAATGATAAACAACAGCTCCTTGGTGAAGATCAGCAAACCAACCAGCAGCCGCAAAACCAAACCAACAATACCAACATATCTGATAGTCTTGTATCCGATCAAATCCAAGTACAAACATATGAAGTTATTTATACTGATGCGGGATATGCACCATCGGAACTAAAAATAAACACTGGCGATACGGTAGTCTTTAAAAATGAAAGCTCTTTTGGAATGTGGACAGCAAGCGCCATGCATCCAAACCATACGACCTATAGCGGAACTTCTTTACAACAGCATTGCCCGGACCTCGAAAATAACGATTTTGACCAATGTAAAAACGGTAATCCTGGCACATCATGGAACTTTACCTTTTCAAAAGCCGGAACCTTTGGATACCATAACCACGCAAAATCTTCCCACTTTGGAAAAATTATTGTTGAATAAAAAAATAAAACCGACCCGCCCTTTTTAAAAACCCGCATCTGCGGGTTTTTAAAAAGGTAGAGTTTCTTGACATATTCAAGAATATCATATACAATAAATATGGATTGGATGTGGTGTTCTGGTTAAAACAAAGGAGAGAGAAATGAAAGAAATGCTCAGTGTGCAAATCACAATGACGGCATTTATTTTTATTCTTTTTTTCATCGCAACGATTAGTTTTGGTATTATCGGTAACTGGTGGTTTAGCCTTATTTCCGCCGTAGCTTCCGGAATTTCCTGGAAAATCCTTACCGATAAGTGCAAGGAATACGAAGAAAAATTTGGGAACCAAGACTCAAAATAACACAAGGCAAAAACATCCAAAAAAACGCAAAAAGCCCCCTGTTTATCTCGGGGCATTTTTTAAACAAGACCCATCTTATTTTGACATTGCATCACTTTTATCATACAATTACTTTTTAAAATATATGCTACACATAACCTATGAAAAAAATAAAAAACATCGCCATTATCGCACACGTTGACCACGGGAAAACCACCTTAGTGGACGCTCTTTTGCGTCAGTCAAAAACCCAAATGAAAAAGGAAGTAGCTGAAACAGAAATGATCATGGATTCCAATGAATTGGAACGCGAGAGGGGAATTACCATTTTTTCTAAAAATGCTTCGGTGCAATATTTGGATACAAAAATAAATATTATAGATACTCCGGGGCACGCTGATTTTGGCGGGGAAGTGGAACGGGTCTTAAATATGGCTGATGGCTGTTTACTTTTAATTGACGCAAAAGAAGGTCCTATGCCTCAAACCCGGTTTGTATTAAAAAAAGCCCTGGAAATGGGCCACAAAATTATTGTGGTCATCAATAAAATAGATAAAAGCGGCGCACGGCCCCAATTTGCTTTGGAAGCAACTTTGGAATTATTTTTGGAACTTGGAGCAGGAGACCATTCATTAGACTTTCCGGTTATTTATGCTTCAGGCAGAGATGGCTTGGCAGGGTTGGAAGCCGATTTATCAAAAATGACCGACATTGCACCAATTTTTGATGCTATTGTGCGACATATTCCTTCGCCCATTGTGGACACTAAAAAACCTTTGCAAATGCTGATTACTTCCATTGCTCCGGATAATTTTAAGGGCAGGCTGGCCATTGGAAGAATCTACAATGGAGTTATAAAAGCCGGCCAGGAAATAGCGCATATCAACCGGCAGGGCGAAATAAAAAAGTATAAATTAATTTCATTAATGACGTTTGCGGGACTTGGACGCCTTGAAACAGAAATGGTGGAAGCGGGAGACATTGCAGCTATCGCAGGAATACCCGATGTAACCATTGGCGAAACTATCGCCGATCCGGAAAATGTCAGCGCTTTGCCTTTAATTAGCATTGAAGAGCCGACGATAAAAATGACGTTTATGATTAACGATTCGCCATTTGCCGGAAAAGAAGGAAAATTTTGCACTTCACGCCAAATCAGAGAACGGTTATTTAAAGAATTGGAAACCGATGTAGCACTGCGCGTTGACGAAACCGATAAAGCCCAGTGGATTGTTTCAGGACGCGGAGAACTACACCTGGCGATTTTAATTGAACGAATGCGGCGCGAAGGGTATGAATTCCAAGTTTCACGCCCCCAGGTTATTTTAAAAGAAGTTAACGGTAAAAAACTGACCCCGTATGAAAAAGTGTTTATTGAAACTCCAGAACAATATCAGGGATCGGTAATGCAAAAATTAGGCAGCCGCAAGGGCGAAGTAAAAGAAATGAAAACCCATAACGGCATCGCCTTTTTGGAGTTTATTATTCCAACCAAAGGATTGTTCGGCTACCGGTCAGAATTTTTAACCGACACTAAAGGATTGGGAATCATCAACACTTCTTTTTTTCAATACCTGCCGGATCCGGGTAATTGGAAGGAACGGGATAGGGGATCGTTAGTTGCCAGCGAATCAGGCGCCACCAATTATTATGGATTGATTAATGTGCAAGATCGGGGAGTATTATTTTTAGATCATGGCATTGCAATTTACGAAGGCCAAGTGGTAGGCCAAAATTCAAGAACTGATGATATTAGGGTGAATGTCTGCAAAGAAAAACAACTTTCTAATATGCGATCCAAGGGAGAAGGATCGGACGAGCATTTTAATAAACCCAAAAATATGGGACTGGAAGACGCATTGGAATATATTGGAGATGATGAATTAGTGGAGGTAACCCCAAAAAATGTGAGAATAAGAAAATTATACCTTACGGAAATCGCCGAAAAACAGGCTAAAAGAAAGGATAAAGAATAAATAAAAGGAGCTGTAATCAGCTCCTTTTTCTATGGACAAATTTGTATTATTATGGTAGTAATAGAGTATTAGAAGGAACTTAAACAAAAACAGTTTTTTTGTTAATCATTCCCTTTAAATTATCAATCATATTTTTTGGTGGTTTGAAGGGAAGGATTCTTTTCCTTTTCGCATTCTGCGTACTTGTTGGCGCAGAAATGCGCAAAACAAAAGTTTTTTTCAGCTCTACAAGAGACTGAAACAACAAGCAGATCCTTGAAAAAAAGGGGTAAGCGGATGCGAACAAAAAGCAAGATAAAAGTCTCTTGCTGCAAGGAATCAAAGGAATCACCGGAAAACATCACAGGTGTTTACCTTTCCGAGCTAAGGCAGTTGAGGTGGCTTGAAGCAGAGGAAGAAGTGATGCTGGCCAAAATCATGGAGGAAGGCAAAAATGCAAGCAGACAATTTACCAAACTTTCCAAAAAAGGAGAGTTGATCGTCCCAGCAGAAGGAAATCAACTCAATAAAGCCATTGAAAAATGCCGCAAGGCAATGAATTGCCTCGTTAAGGCACACCTCCCGTTGGTAGTTTCTATTGCCAAAAGGTATGTAAAATACCACCGGTTGTCCTTCCTTGATTTAATTCAAGAAGGAAGCATCGGGCTTATCAGAGCGGTGAAAAAATTTGACTGGCGACTTGGAAACAGACTTTCCACCTATGCCCCTTATTGGATTATAAAATCCATTAAGAGGGCGATGAATAATCAGTCGGGGATTATTCACATAGCTGAACACATGGTGGAAAAAACTTGTAAGTACAGGGAAGCCAAAAAAGGACTCATCCTTGAACTTGGGCGAGAGCCGAGTTCAGAAGAAATTTTCGAAAGAATGGGAATCACCCATAAAAAGGGAAAGAAGATTGAACAAAGCTTTCTGGCAAAAGTCAGCCCTTGCCCCATAGAAGCTATGGATCAAAATTGTTTCACCCTAAAATGTAATTCCCCCAAGCCAACAGAGATAGCAAAAACACTTCTGGAAACCCTAAATGAAAGGGAAAGAAGCATCATCAATTTAAGGTTTGGCCTTAATGGCGAAAAACCAAAACTCTTAAAAGAAATAGGAGGGGCATTAGGCCTCACCCGCGAAAGAATTCGCCAAATAGAAAAAGTGGCACTTGGCCGCTTAAGAAAAAAAATCGTATTGTAACGAACGATAAAAAACTAGGGAGAGGCTCACACCTCTCCCCTTTTCATGCAAAAAAAGATATAATCAGTGTAATTATAATCATTAAACATACCAAAATAATATGAATGATAAAGAAACTGTCGTATTTGGCGGAGGATGTTTTTGGTGCACCGAAGCGGTTTTTAAGATGTTAAAAGGTGTGATTTCTGTTGAGCCGGGATATGCCGGCGGCCATACAAAAAGTCCCACCTACGAGCAAATTTGTAATGGCGATACGGGACATGCCGAAGTAATTAAGATAGAATATGACGCTCAAATTATCCCCCTAGAAACTCTTTTGACGGTATTTTTTGCCACCCACGACCCGACCACAAAAAATCGGCAAGGCAACGATGTGGGAGAACAATACCGGTCAATTATATTGTGCGACAATCAACAACAAATCAAAACATCAGAAAAATTCATTGAGAAATTAAACAGTTCCGATGACCTGCCCGCCACAGCTACGCCGGAGGCGTTGCAGGTGGGAAAAGGTGCGCCCATTACGACCCAAATAAAAATGCTGGAAATATTTTATCCCGCGGAAGACTACCACAAAAACTATTACCAAAAAAACCTGCCCGCGCGCGGCCTGCAGGCGGGTAAAAATCAGGCTTACTGCCAGGTCGTAATAAATCCTAAATTAAAAAAAGTACAAGAAAAGTTCGCAAAATTACTAAAAGAAAATAGAAACTAGAAATATAAAAAAATAGAATTTGACGTAACGTTCGTATTCTATATTTCTATTTTTCTAAATTCTAGATTCTCAAATTATGGATGAACAAGAACTAAAGAAAAAATTAACTCCCGAACAATACAAAGTCCTTCGCCAACAAGGGACCGAGCGTCCATTTACGGGCAAGTACGTCCATAAAACTTCTGAGGGCAACTATACCTGCATGGTTTGCGGCAACCCGTTATTTTCTTCTGATGCACAATTTGATTCTGGCACCGGATGGCCCAGTTTTGATAGAGCTATAGAAGGTTCTGTTAAATATAACCAAGATGGAAACCGGACGGAAATTGTCTGTGCCAAATGCAATTCTCACCTGGGTCATATGTTTGATGACGGTCCAACCAAAACAGGTAAACGTTATTGCATAAATTCTGTTTGCCTGGATCTAAAAAATCTTTGAATTACGAAATACACTTTGAAAAATAAGTTTCGGGTTTTTCCCCAAAATTTGGGCTATAAATTCGCTATAATTTCTAGACGGGCCCGCAGGGCAAGTCTAGAAATTCTACCTGTCTGCTTTCGCACAGGCAGATCAAATTTCTATCTCCAA
>MHPA01000018.1:0-11841 GCA_001820255.1 Candidatus Staskawiczbacteria bacterium RIFCSPLOWO2_01_FULL_38_12b
TATTCATCTTGATTTTTACTTTAAAGCGGTTGTAGTTTAAATTCAAAGTTAAATTATATTTCTATTTTTGGTCGTATGGACACCACATGATGACTCCGCATTCCATAAGACATAAAAAATTGCGATAGGCTAGTTTTTCAACAAAAAGTTTGTGAGCCGTATCTACGGATACGCCTCACAAATTTTTTGTCTCCAAAACGTCGTCTCTCATCAATTTTTTATGCTTCTAAGCGCAAAGTCACCATGTGGTGTCCATAGGTCTGGGATTCGTAAGTATTTTTTTGTGTATAACGTCTTGTTTAATATAAAAGCCTTTATTATAAAATTGTAAGTATACTTAATTACTTTGAATTACGAAACTCACCTTGAAAAGGTAGTTTCTAGTCTTTTTCGCAAATCTGGGCTGGAAATTCGCTATAATTTTCAGGCTGAATGGAATAAGGGTTATGAGAGAAAAGGAAATGTCTTGGTTAAAAAACGATATAATTCTTGATAATTCGCTGAAAGTGGCTGAATACTTTGATAAAAACCCGTATAATCAATTATCAGAAAAACACAACAACCTTCTTCGTGATTTTTTAAAACATAAAAATTCCCCTGAAGATAAAGCTTCTGCGGAAAGGTGGGAGTTGGTAAAGCTAGAAGAGAAACAAAGAGATCAAAAAATTGAAAAAGCGCTGAAAGTTTTTAAACCGAAAATTCAATCATATATTTTAAAAAATTCATCTGACTTTATAGAAAAAGTTAATAACTATACTCAAATTGATAAATTGCTTGAACAGTACAATATAATTGATAAGAATTTACTAAAAATAGAGTTATACTTGAATCAATTTTTTGAAGAATTTGATAGGCAAGTACAGCAAGAAATTGATATGAGAAGGGGTAAATGACTATTGAAGAAAAAAATTATAGAAAATTAGTAGAAAAAGCGGAACTAGCTTTTTTAGAGAAAAGATATCTTGAAGCTTTTTTAATTCAATCTTGTTTGATTGAGGGCGTGATTAAAAGTTTTGCGTATTTATTTTTAAAGCCAATATTTGAGTCGCACCCCGATTTAAAGCAAAAATCAAATAGTTTTGAGTTGGCTCGATTGATTGATGAACTATTTATGGCAGGAAAAATCAATAATAAGTTATACGAAAATCTTAATAAATATAGGAAGAAAAGAAATCAAGTAATACACCAAATATTAAAATTTAAAGATGAAAAGGTTTTTGAAAAAGAACTAAAAGAAGCCTACAGGTTGGGTCGTGATATGAAAGGTTTTATTGTTGAAGAAATGGTTGAGGGCAAGAAAGGAAAGACTACATCAGAATTGTCTGCAAAATTTGAGCAAGATTCAAAAATTTATATAGCGGAACAAGACAAAGCCCTTAAACCTTTTTTTCGGAAAATAAATAGAGATTTAAATAAAATCTTTAAGAAAAAATTAGAGAATAACAAATGACTCCCCCAATAGAAGAAAATATACAAAATTCTTTTGATTCAACGTTAAAAAATGCCAACTTGGAAAGCTTGGCTATTGATTTTGGTGAGTTGGGAATCGATAGTCTGCTGGGTGATAGTGTATTTAAAAATGTACCAATCGTATCAATATTTATAAGTCTAGCTAAGTTTGGTGCCAATATACACGATAAGCTCTTTTTGAAGAAGATTCTTTCATTTCTATGTGGTCTAAAGGATATCTCTGCGGAAGATAGAGGTAGAGTAATTAAAAGTATAGACGATTCTAAAAAATATAGAGTAAAAGTTGGCGAGAAATTACTTTATATTATTGATAGTTGTCATGATTTTGAAAACTCTGAAAGAGTTGCACAGCTTTTTAAGGCCTTTATTGAAGAAAAAATTAGCTACGAGGATTTTCTGGAGACAACCAATGTGTTGGTAAAAATTACGGATCGTGATTTTAAATGGTTTTTAAAAAACGCTAAAAATTATCTATCAGCAGAAGACGTAGGAAGCCTTATAGGCTCGGGATTATTTGATTTATCGTATAATCCTATCGATATTAGAGTAAAAGATGAAGATGATTATAAAATATTAAGAGATGGTAGGGGAGATAAATATAAAACGGAAGTAGATGGGGGTGATATGGACACTACTATTAGTCGCGCTGGAGAAGTTATAATGGAGGTATTTAACTCAGAATATAAAAAGCCAAGAATCGTAAAGTTACAAAAATCAGCTTAAGGTAATAGACTCTACGTTAGGAAACTCGTTAATAAACCAAGTTCTCGTATTGTGCCATTGGCTGCGCATTAAGAAATCGCCTTTTTATTGAGGTGATTTTTTGGTAGTATAACGATATATGTATTTTTCCCATATCACAAAAAACCCTTCGACTTCGTTCGGGACAGGTAAAAAAATATTATTTTTTACCATTTTATTTGTTCTTTTAATAATAGGAGTAGGTTTTTTGGTGGTGAAAAATAATGTGATGGTGCCTGCCAAGGACATTCTTTCAGAAAGATGTAATCAAGACGATACACCGTATCTTGACCAAACGTTGCCCGTCGCAAAAAGAGTGGATGATTTGATGGGTAAAATGACAGAATGGGAAAAAATTGGACAAATGGCATTGATTGAAAAAAATAGCATTCATGATCTTAATGAAATTACCAAGTATAATTTGGGCGCACTATTAAGCGGGGGAGGCGCTGGGCCAAAAGTAGAAACTCCGGCGGCATGGCTTAGTATGGTAAATAATTTCCAGAATGCTACCCAAAAAACATGTTTGAAAATACCGCTTTTATATGGAATTGATGCTACTCATGGTCATGCCAATGTGTTGGGAGCCACGGTTTTTCCCCATTCTATCGGCTTGGGCGCAACAAGAGATTCTGATTTAGTAAGGCGCATTGCAAAAGCAACTGCAGATGAAATGGTGGCCACCGGAATTTATTGGAGTTTTTCTCCTAATCTTGATGTGCCCCAAGATATTCGTTGGGGTAAAACCTATGAAACATTTGGGTCAGATGCCAACAACGTCGCAACATTAGGATTGGCGTATTTACAAGGGGTTCAAGATTCTTCAAGTAAATATTTTAATGCGCTGGCTACGGCCAAACATTTTATCGGAGGAGGCGCTATGGAATATGGAACCGCCCGTAATAAAAATTTCAAAGTAGAAGAAGGAAATATTACGTTAAGTGATAAATCTTTGCGCCAAACCCATTTGCTACCATTTCAAAAAGCGGTAGCGGGCGGAGCTCGGGCGGTAATGGTGGGAACGGCTACTTGGAATGGAGTCAATAATACCGGCAACCACTATCTTTTAACTGATGTGTTAAAAAAGGAACTTGGCTTTTCAGGTTTTGTGGTTTCGGATTGGTATGGAGTTTATCAGGTTTCTGACACCAGGTATGATTCTTTGGTGCATTCCATAAATGCGGGTGTGGATATGGTGATGACTCCGTTTGAATATAAAGATTTTATGGCTAATATGCAAAAAGCGCTGGCCAGTGGCGATATATCACAAGGACGATTAGATGATGCTGTACGCAGAATTTTAACCGTAAAATTTAACACAGGATTATTTGATCGTCCGGAAGCTGTCTCTGGCGGATTGTCTATTATTGGTAGCGCCAAGCATCGTGTGTTAGCAAGGGAAGCGGTCCGTAAATCCCAAGTATTATTAAAAAATGAAAATTCTGCATTGCCGTTATCCAAATTGTCCGGCCAGATTATTATTGCAGGTTCAGCGGCAGATAACTTAGGGCGTCAGGCAGGAGGATGGACAACTGAGTGGCAGGGTATTGATGGCAATTATGGAATTGTGGGCACCACTGTTTTGGAAGCAATAAAAAATACTGTTTCAAAAAATACGAATGTTGAATATAGCTTGGAAGGGAATTTTTCAAAGCAGGAAGCTCTTGCTGATGTGGGAATTGCCGTAGTTGGTGAAAAGCCGTACGCAGAGGGTTGGGGCGACAATGCCAATCCGAGTTTGAGCGCAGAAGACTTGGCGGTTATTGAAAAAATGAAAGTAAAAAGCAAAAAGTTAATAGTGATTATTATTTCGGGCAGGCCATTAGATATAAAAAAGTATGTCCATGCGTGGGACGGGGTTGTGGCTTCATGGCTTCCTGGCAGCGAGGCGTCTGGAATCACTGATACATTATTTGGCGACTATTCTTTTGTTGGTCAGCTTCCTATTGATTGGCCATTATAAGTGGCAGATAGCGGTGAAGCAGTTACTGATTGTACCACATAGGCATCACATCCGATACATGGACTTAAGGTCTAGTAAATTTGGCAATATTGGCTGTCTTGGAGGCGAAAACTTTGTAAGGTGTATCCGTAGATACGGTTTACAAAGTTTTCGCTGAAAGACAGTCAAGATTGGCAAATTGGCAGAGCTTGGAGTCCAGGTATCGGATGTGGTGTCTATAGATATGTTTTACCAGAACCATGTTTGGACTGCATCCCTGCCTACCGGCAGGCAGGCCACTTCTGGCGCAAGGAAAAATCGCCCCTCCGGCGAATTTTTGGTACAATAAAACTATGAAAAAGTTTCTACAATATTTCACTCTTGAATTTATCATTATTTTTTTCGTTGGTTTAATGGGATATTGGATATTAGATACGCCCTTTGATGTCAACCAAATTCTTTTTGTGTCTCTGGTTTCTGGGGCAATCATAGCTTATGCTATGCTGGTACTGCAGAAACGCAGTCACTAATTCTATAAATACTTTGAATTACGAAACTCCACATGAAGAAGACTTTTCGGTCTCTTTGCGGATAATGTTGCCGGCATGGCCGTAAAAATGTGTTAAACGTATGCGTCTGCCTGTGCGTTCACGCAGACAGGTGGCTACGTTTAAACATTTTTCCACCCATACCGCCAAAATTCTCTCGGTCGGGGCGAATTTGTTGCGACAAATTGCGCCTTGCGACCCTACGCAAATAGCCTCGAGGAGTTTCGTAATTCAAAGTAAATATGAAATTTACAAACCTTGCAGTATTTATAATCTTTTTTGGGATAGCTCTTATCGAAGCATTCCAGAAACATAATTGGCTTGAGGCAGGGCTTTTTTTAACTTTGGGAATATTATCTTTTTGGGCTGATTTTAGAAAAATTCAAGACAAAAAATAAATTTATGAGTTACGAAAATATACCATTTGGTACACCAGAAAAGTTTAATGTGGTTGTTGAAATCCAAAAAGGTGGTCAAGTAAAGTATGAATATGACGAAGAGTGGTGCGAAGTAAAAGTAAGTGCTATTTTTAAGAATGGGTTTAGTTTTCCGTTTGACTATGGCTACGTTCCTGAAACTCGTGGTGGCGATGGCGACCACCTTGATGTGTTTGTATTAGGCTCACAATCTGTTCGAATGGGAGCGATTGTTGAATGTCGTCCGATTGGGATAATTGAACTTATTAATAGGAGAGAAAAAGACGATAAAGTTTTAGCCATTCCTCTTAATGATTTGGGTTCTAAAAATATCAAAACACTGGAGGATTTGCCTTTTGACTATAAAAATATCTTTGAAGATTTTTTTAAAGAGTTAGCAGTTCAAAGAAATAAAACAATGGAAATTAGTGGGTATAAAGATGCACAAACTGCAATACAAGAATTAGGTTTGGCGCATAAAAACTTCAAATAATTGATTATGAAATTACTTCTTATATTAGCAGGATTGCAGAATAAAAAAGTGGCAGAATTTTTTATTTCTGTTTTATCAAAACCAACAACAGATATCTCAGTGCTAGAATCTGAAATAAAAATAATAGGGATCAAGATGTTTATAATTATTTTGGGGGACGCTACAAAAGCCTGCAACTGAAATATACTAAAAACTCAACATCGGGAACTCGCTTGGCGTTGCTTGCTTCGGAGAGTTTCGTTAAGGGAAAGCAATTTCTCTTGATGGACGGGGACATCATCGTCAAGGCGGAGGAATTAGTAGAACTGGCACATATGGAGAAGGCATCATTATTTTGAGTTACAAAACCATTTGGTAATTCAATGTTAAAACCAACAAACCCCTCGAACGAGGGGTTTGTCTTTAATCATGACTTTTCACAGTAAAAATTATGGATTTACTGTAACTGATATGGTTGTTAAAGTGCTATCTAAGCTGCCGTCGTTAACTTTAAAAGTGAAGCTGTCAGTTCCAGTAAAGTTAGCGGTTGGCGTATAGGTTATATTGGGAGCGGTACCAGAGAGTGTTCCATGGGCAGGACTTGTAGCTACCAGGTAGGTTAGTATAGAACCTTCCGGATCATTGCCAATCAGGATAATATTAACTGATGAATTTTTGCTAACTGTTATGCTTTGTGCATTAACAATAGGAGCTTGGTTAAATTGCGTATCAATAAATACTTGGAACGCAGTTTCAATCGAAGATGTCTTAACCTTGAAGGTGGCAAGCATACTGGAAAGATATGTTTTTAAAGCAGTAATACGATCAGTTTGGTTTGTTGCCGTCTTTACAGAAGCTTTAAATTGGGTTTTTGCTGTTTTTTGGGCAGTCTTATATTCAGTATTCGCATCTTTAACGGCGTTATGGAAAGTACTGTTTGCTGCTTTAGTAGCCCAAGTAAATGCCTCATTTTGGATATTGAACTGTTTTTCATCATTTTTGCCATAATCTCTATTTTTTTCTTTATTATTAATCTTAGTTTTGGCTTCAATATTAATTCCAAGCCCCGATCCAATTCCTAAATTTCCTAAATGCAAACCATTATCTGCGCTTGCAAGTACTGGAACAAATAACAATCCGGTAAATGCCATGCTTAAGGCGATCATTACTAACATTAACTTTTGCATGAGATTTTTAAACATATTTTTTTATTCCCCTTTATCTTTACGATGCAACCAAAGTAGCATGAAAGTTAGAAGAGGATTATATTAATTATAGTAAAAGTATCTATCGGCCTTTTACCCCGTACCAATTCCGCGAATATAATTTTACAAGATGCACGGAATTTTTATCATATGATGTTTTTGGCGTGCTTGAAATTATTTATTCAGCGGAATTGGTACGAGGTACATTAACTAAGACGTAGGGTTTTTGAAAATCTTTTAATCTCATACATTTTCTTTATATTTATCGCTTCTTGTGGTATATAAATAACTAATGAATGACCCTAACTTAGCCCGTGGCAAAAAGGAAAAGGAATTTTTAGATGCATATCAACAATATGCCGATGCTATCTATCGTCATTGCTATTTTAGGGTATATAATAAGGACTTAGCAGAAGATTTAACCCAGGAAACGTTCATTAAAACATGGAAATATATTACCGAAGGGAAGGAAATTAAAAATACGAAAGCCTTTTTGTACAAAGTTGCCGTTAATCTTATCATTGACAATAGCCGTAAAAAGCAAACTCTTGCATTTGACCAAGTGAAAGAAAATGGGGTCTCTGTACGTCTCTATAGTATGGAGAGTAGTATCATAGACGGCTTTGAGGTTAAAGAAATTATAAAGATACTAGACGATTTAGACGAAACATACCGGCAGGTAATAGTTATGCGGTACATAAATCAACTGTCTCCCCCTGAGATTGCCGACATTCTTGAAATTTCCACCAATGCTGTTTCAGTAAAAATAAACTATGCGATGAAAAAGTTACGAGAAATTATTAAAATAAAATACCATGAATCGTGATCCAGTAGAAATTTTTTTTAGGAAAGCCGATGGTGTCAAGTTGGACAAAAAAAAGAAGGATATTATACGCCAGGAAGTTTTGTTTTTTATGGGAAAAAGTCCTTACCAAGAAGAGGGTGTGAAAAAAAGATGGTTTGGCTTTTACTTGCCGCATAGTAATAACTTTAGATTGAAAGCTCCTGTGGCAGTGTTTGCAGTTATGTTTCTATTTTTTTTGGTGGGGGGGGCGACTACCGTCAAAGCGGATTCTGCGCTTCCTGGAGATTTTCTTTATCCTATGAAACTTGGTTTTAATGAAAAAATAAAAGAAATGCTTGCTTTTTCCGATGAATCGAAATTAAGTGTGCATATTAATTTGGCCAATGTCCGCTTGCAAGAATTCGAAAAACTATCCGTACAGGGAAGAATAAATAGCAATAACGAAACACAGATAAATAATAATTTTAAAAATCAATCAGACAAAGTTTCAGAGTATATTAGTAAATTAGATACAACAAAAGATACTGAAAAAGCAGAAACAACCATTACTAATTTTGAAGCATCACTAAGAGCCCAGAGTATCATTATTAACGGCTTGCAAAAAAATACTGGCGGTACAGCTGCTAGCCCTATTGCAAATAGCGTTGGAGACGCAACTTCTAAAATATTTAATTTCAATGCAGATTTAAATAATGGAAAAGATATCAATATAAAACCATCTGACAGGGATAAAAATATCCAAGAAAAAATTTCTACCATACAAAATTCTGTTGATAAAGTCAGAAAATTAATACAGAAAAACGGGGCTAACATTGGCAATGAAGCGGTTTTACAATCAGAGGATAATTTAAATTTGGTGCAACAAAAAATAGATGAAGGAAAAAATAAATTGTCAAAAAACCAAGATGACTATAAGGGATTAAATTCTTCTTTGCAAGAAGCTTCGGTCATTGCTCAAGAATCAAAATACTTAATAGACTCAAAAAGTAATTTAGGAGTAAAAATTCCTATAAATATTTCTTCACAAGATACTAAAGATACCACTGGTAATGAAAATAGCAAGAATCTTCAAGATAACAATGGTGATAAAAATAAATAGAATAGCATGCATACAAATACGGGCACGAATACAAAGGTTAGTGATTTATTGAAGTAAAATGGGGATATGGACATCACATCCAGAAACCGCACTCCAAGTCTTGCCGGATTTACCAATCTTGGGCAGGTTTCGCAAAAAATAAGTGAACCGTAGCTTCGGGCTACGCTTCACTTATTTTTTGCTCCAAGCCGCCCAATATTGCCAAACCTGCGGCAACTTAAGTGCGGTTTCTGGATGTGATGTCCATAGATAGAAATAATGAAAGAATCCTTTTGCAGAAATAGAGCATGTCTATTAGACCTGTTGCGAAATAAGAATCTACTGCAAATTCCACATTTTTGCCCAAAATTTGCAATAATTTCTCAATTTAGCGAAGCTAAATCTCAAAATTCTATCAAATTTTCGGCTAAAAATCTGAAATTTTCGTTGCGATTCTTATTTCGCAACAGGTCTATTAATTAAAAACTCCATTTGGTTAAATGGGGTTTTTAATTTTCAAGAATACACTAATACTTGTCTTGCGTATTATATATTTTTACTTTTTGTATATATTTATGCGAAGCCATATAGCAAAATGCGCGCCTGTCATTCTTATTAACCTTGCGGAATACATAACCCTTGCTTGCTAAATCTCTCATTAATCTTCTTGTAGTACTAATCGCAATGCCAATATTATTTGATACTTCTCTAGTTCCAATATTTTCTCTTCTGTAAACCATATCAAGAGCTGCTTGCTCAGAAGAACTCAAAGGTAAAGATTTCGATGTATGGCGATGCACATAATTACTGATGACGGTGTTTAAATTTATTCCGTACGAATCCTTGACGATGCTTTTAAGGGTAAGATACTCAAAATATATCAACAGCAACATTGATATTAAAAACCCCGGGGGACTTATCAGTAAGAGAATAAAATTACTTAAAATAGTTACCATAGTGTATTTACTTTGAATTATGAAATGTCCTCAATAATATCGGGACATTTTTTAATTCAAAGTATATGATATTTATTTCGACTTCTCTATTATTTAAGACGCAAGAGAATGTAAATTCTTTTGTAATATTACTAAGATATCGTTTTTAGGTGCGTCTTATATTGCACAGGGGTAGAGTTTAGTTTTAATCTCCCTAGTTCTGTAAAAATATTATTAACCAATACAAAAATATGTTTAAGTTAATAACGGTAATAGTATCGCTTATGATAGCAGTTTCAGGAGCAGTTGCTATTTTTAATCCAAAGATTTTTAACAACGCAATAAATACTAATTTGCAAAGTTCTGGGAGTACAAGCTTGCAAAACAATGCAACCTCAAGCGTACAGGATAGTTCGGGCCTATTTTTGAGTGCCAATGGAAACAGTAATTTAAATTTAAATACCGATTTGCAAAATACTTTGGAACCGTGAATTACCAAATAGACATTTAAAATTCATTTTAAAAGTACACTTGGTAATTCGCGGTTTTTATTGCAAAAAAAATCATTTCCAGATTCGTATTCATAGATTCGTCGAAAAACCGCCCTTCGGGTTTGAGGGGTATTCTGATTGGGGGCAGTTATCGGGATCACTGGTCGCCCAAAAAAAAACAAAACACCCTTTTGGGGGTGTCTTTGCTTTTTACCATTTAAAAATTATATTACGGGTTTTTGATAGGGGATAAGTAAGGAGGATAATTTTTGGTGTTTGGTTTTTTATGTAATCAAGAAACGGTTTTAGGTTTATCGTATCCATGTCTTTAATAATGTTTACCAAAGATTTTATGTGTTACTTTTTAGTAGTAAATGACACCATGTCGCCCCGAACTGTTCCGTATCGGTTTTTTGCGGCCACTCTAATGTAATATTTTGTATTATTATCTAAATTATCAATAGTTGCTGATACATTGATATTAAAAGCGCTATCAGTTAATGATTGTTCTTGTGTATTCAATATCTTGTCATCAGGCAGAAAGGAATTATTACTGTATTCAAACCAATAAGTTGTTTGTGCTCCGTTAGGATTAACGCCAGCATTTAATTTGGCTGAAGAATTAGTTATATTTGTAGCTGAAGTAGTATTAACCTTTGGAATAGTGGCTTGGACTGGACCTAAGGTTGTGAAGTTTAAAATCTGGCCATTTATTGTTCCGAATTGATTTTGCGCATTCAAACGGAAGAAGTATTTAGTAAGCGGTTGTAGGTTGGAGATTGAAACTGAAACATCAGAAGAAGATTTGCTATCATTAGTTGACTGGAAAGAGGTAACTGAGCCCAAATTGGAACTTGATCCATATTCGAACCAAAAAGTTGATTGTGCGCCGTTTGGATTAATTTTTCCATTCAAGTTTACGGTTGTTCTTGTAATATCTGTTGCGTTTTGGGTGCTGGTTGTTGGAGCGGTTCCCTCTGGCGGTGGCGTGGTATTGGTTTTAAAAGTGTAGGTGATTCCATGAATTGTTCCAAAAGAATTATTAGCACTTAATCGAAAATAATAATCTGTATTAGCTTGAAGACCAGTGATATAAGCGGGCGTATACATTTTTGTAAATCCTGAACCGATCAAATAGTTTGGAGTTTGACTACCCAATGCCACTGTTTTTCCATATTCATACCAATAGGTCGTTATCGCACCATTTGGATTAACCGTGCCTTTTGTTACTACGGTTGAAATATAGGGAGCAGAAATTGAATCTGTTTGAACAATTGGCGCTCCGGCTTGTGCAACAAGATTAGTAGTATTGGTCGAATTTGTTGTATTTTCTGGAGTTTGCTGAACCGCAACTTGAGGTGTTTGAGAAGTACTCCAAACTGCATAGCCAATTCCCCCCAATGCTACCAACCCCACGATACTTAAACTAATAATGATACTATTTTTATCCATATTTTTAAGATTATTTAATTTTATTTACTATATTTTATTTGTTTTCATTTTTTTATCATAATTTTACAATTACTTAATCTGCATTACTTACCGTTTAGTTTCAGGGTAATTTTTAAATATTTGTTTTGTTGATTTTCTTAGATGGGGTATTTTCTCTAATGGCAATGAACCGAGCCATATGATAAAGGGCACCCTTAATTTAAACGACCATTCGGGATCTTTTAATAAAGGTTTTCTTTCTTGCTGAAAACGGGTGAGTAAAGCAAAAGTGGCCTGAAGATTTGCA
>MHPA01000018.1:11918-20931 GCA_001820255.1 Candidatus Staskawiczbacteria bacterium RIFCSPLOWO2_01_FULL_38_12b
GAACGAAGAAAGCATTATGTAATACCTTTGGATTACCAAATTGCATTTGGTGATAAAGCAGTTAAGGCTGTTGAAGTCTTTCTTGCAACGCATGATAAGCGGGTTTAGCTTTCATATCTTTATCCCATAATAAACTTGTGCCATAAACAAGAGGATATCTATCGGATCGGGTAGTAGAGCCATACCGGTCTGTAATACCCCATGTAGTATATGACGTACAATTGGGAGCGAGAAGGCAAATATCCAACGCCGTCACATATTGGTTGATTTGTTCTTTTGCATCATCGCCCGTAACATCTATTTCTGATATACGGGTTAAAAGGCCAAGCTTAGCTAAAACTTCCATGTGTTTTTTAAGCTCCTTGGCATTAATGTAATCACCATCACTATAAACATGCGCCTCAAATCCAATTCCATCGATAGGCACGCCACGTTCTTTAAGTCTTTTTACTAAACCCAGTAAAGCGTCCCAATGCTGCCCATCATTTTCAACTCCATAATCATTTAAGTAAAGTTTTGCGTTGGGATCGGCTTGGCGTGCTGCCCTAAATGCAAGGTCAATATACTCTTCTCCCATAGCCTCAAACCAAATGTTTGGCTCCAACCCAGTATTTCCATCTTTATATAAAGCGTTTTTCTTAGAAAATGGCTCGTTTATCACATCCCATTCCGCCACTTTATCTTTAAAGTGACTTACTACGCTTTCGATATGGTCAACCATTATTTCTTGTCGTTCTTCTTTGGGGCTTTTAGCCATCCACTTGGGACTACTTTTGTCATATATCAATGCGTGACCATGCACGGTTATATTATTTTTTAAAGCAGAATCCACAAGTTGATCTGCCTCTGAAAAATCATACACATTAGATTCCGGATGAATAAACTCCGGTTTCATACTATTTTCAGGGGTTAGCATGCTAAATTGGCCCAAGGCCAAATTTCTATATTGCTGGTCAATAAATAATACACCGGCATTTACCGCAGTGCCAATTTTTATTTTTCGAGGGCTAGCATTTGCTAAATTGTGCAAACTACCAGCATTGTTTTGATCAACAATCATTGAGGGCGCAGGTATAATATTAACGCTCCCAGTTCCTAGTGCTTTTACATTTAATGCAGCAAGCGTCCAGCCATTACTTCCAGCAACGCCATCTGTTCCAAACCAAATAGTGCCATTATCAAAAATGCGGTGATCGGGCATGTTCCCTAATACCTGGTTGTTTACAAAAATATTAATTCGATCTTGTACATGTTCCAGCGCAATAGTAGTCGTGGAACTTAGAAGAGTTTCATAGGTTCGTATGTCCATAGAGCTAGAAGAATTGCCGTTCCAAATACGAATGGCAGTAAGATTATTTACTGCATCAACAATAAATTCAATGCTGGGGCTTTCGTGCCTCCATTGGTCGTATACAATAGGCGGGCTTGCATAGAGCCTAAAAGAAGCTTGCTTGTCTATTTGTGATACTACTGCAGTGATTTTAAAATCACCCTTTACACTAAGATATTGTCCATTCATATTTACGGGTGGGTTTGGTTGTCCTATTGAACCATCTTGATGAACAATAACACGATTTAAAGGTTGAAAATGAATACCATTATTGGTGACTGTGGCACCCGGAAAAGATTGCCAATACTTATCTTGCACAATGAAATCAATACCTCTGTTGCTGTATTGTATGAAGCCATACATTACTAAAGCGATAACTAAAACTAGGGTAAAGAATAGGGTTTTTAAAATCAATATGGTCAACTTAGGGTATGATATATTTTCCATATTATTAAAGAATATTTTGTCATCCCCGGCATTCGCACCAAAACACATTGTGATGCGTTTTTGTGCTTACTATTCTTGACAATAAAACGCTCAACCATTACCTAATCTCATACGTAATAGTCGGGGCGACTATTCAATCCTTACTATTTTGAATTACGAAATGCATTTTGAAAATATCTCAAAAGCATTTCGTAATTCAAAGTTACTAGTTGGTAGCAAATGTGGACTGCACAGTTACCGCTACATTACCCGACGCATCAATGACTTCAATAATATAATAGTATGTGGTATTGGATTGCAAGTTGTTAACGCTAACATTTTGGTTTAATTGTGAGAATGCTGCCATCATCGTTGATCCTCCTGTAATAAAAGGTGCGCTGAAGTTGCCAACTGCTTCTGATACCGCAAATGGACTGGTGCTGTAATATACTTTTCCTCTTGCAGATTCAGTAGTAGCCCAGTTGAATGTGGCACTATTATTGGTTTTTTGCACAGAGATGTTGTATATTGATGGTGCATATACATCAATACCGTATCCTGCATTTATTACGTTATTCATTTTTGCAAGCGTTATTGGCCCGACTACACCTACCATGGAAATTCCATAATTTACTTGGAACTGCATAACGGCTGCTCTGGTAAGACCCCCGTAATATCCCGTTATTCTGCCTTCTGGATAAATATTGTGGTCTGAAGCCAAGAAAGTCTGTAAATTAGTAACATTGCTTCCGCTTGATCCTACGCCTAATCGACTGTTGATTGAGTTAAATGTAGCGGCGCCAACTGGTTTTGCCATCAGAATCATTCCCGCTAATAGCAATAAAGCTGCTGCGAAAAATAATACGTAACCATATTCAACTTTTTTTAATGAGATTGTTTTGTTCATAATTTTGTATCCGCTAATTATATGCTTTAGCATTTTGTTAGTGGATTTTTTTAGTTTAGTTTTCGATTTTTTTCGACTTTCACCTATAGATATTAAAGTAATTGGTAAAAAATTCTTCATTTGGAAAAAGTAACCAAGAAAGTGTTTGGTAATTTGAGGATATTACGGATATATTCCTTGTTCTTTGTATCTATGGGAAGTCGCAAAAACAAATGTGCGCTTATCGCCAATGTTAACACTACGCATAACGTATCCGTTATTGATTAAGCCGTTAACTAACTTTCTTGTGGCAATTATCGGGACACCAATAATATTTGATATATCCTTAATGCCGATATTTTTCTTTTTAAAAATAACATTAAGTGTTGCCAGTTGGTAAGAAGTTAGAGGTGTATTTTTTAGTGCGTAAGTCTGCATATACTTAGTTACCATTCGCACAATAATCGCATTTGGATCTTTAATAATGCTTTTAATTGTTGCGTACTCTAAATATACTAGCCACGATACTATAATAACGATACCGAAAGGAGTGCCTAAAAAATAAATAATATTACCCAAAGTAAAACCTACTTGGAGAGCCAGCACACTGATTAAATTATCTAAAATGGCAATCATATTATTTATTATTATGGTATAGACATCACATCCGATACCTGGACTTAAGGTCTAGTAAATTTGGCAATATTGGCTGTCTTGGAGGCGAAAACTTTGTAAGGCGTATCCGTAGATACGGTTTACAAAGTTTTCGCTGAAAGACAGTCAAGATTGGCAAATTGGCAGAGCTTGGAGTCCAGGTATCGGGTGTGATGTCTATAATATATTAACGTTGCGTACGTCTTTTGAATAGTTAACCTTTTTACTTGAAAGGATTTTCGCCGCGTATTACGCGAACCAACACAAGTATAATGGCAATAACCAAGAGTATATGTATAAACCCAGATAAAGTATAAGAAGAAACTAGCCCAAGTAACCACAACACAAGCAAGATGACTATAATAAGTGTTAACATATTATTATTGTTTAACTTTTTATAAATGGACATTATATTATTTACTTTCTTCGTTGTTAAGTTTTTCAGCCGCTTCGGGGATAGATACAATCTTGCTCATAAAAAATAATTTAACGATTGCCCAAGCAATAAAAAAGTATACAAGCATGGCGAGTAATGTTGTCCACTCAAGAATATTTCCTTCAATTTGAATAATATTAAACACACTTAAAAAGGGGGCAGCAATAGGATAAGTAACACCATAGATGAAACTGCTAAACCCGGCGTTTGGATTTGCCCCCAAAAGCTTAAGGACAAAGCGAAAGGCGAGTAAAAATTCGACTACCCCCAATAAGTACCATACGATTTGGACGCCTTTATATAGTGGCTTTGTTGTCGGAGAATTGTAAGATGAGTCCATGTTAGTTTGCCTTGAATTACCAAATGCCGAAATTTGCTTTTCATACTTTGAATTACGAAATGCCTTCGCGGTATTTTTTCCGAATTCGGAGATAGAAATTTGATAGAATTTTTTATCGTAGCCTGCGGCTACGGGAAAAAATTATAACGAATTTATAACCGAGGATAGCGAGCGAAGTAAATATGCCGCAGTATATTTACTTCCAAGCGACGCAGGTTATATGCTTTGCATATAGCCCGAATTCGGGAAAAAGACCCGAAAATTCTTTTTCATGTGGCATTTCGTAATTCAAAGTTTCAAAGTGCATTTTGTAATTCAAAGTATTTTAAGATTTTTTATTGCATTGATTATTTTTTGGCCTTTTAACCTTGAATTATGAAAAATATGATGTTTCATCATTTCATAATTCAAGGTTTCTACTGTATATGACTGTTGTGCATGCGATTTCTTACATGCTTTATTTGTAATAAGACAAAAATAGGCGTAAGGTGAAAAGATCAGCAGTATATTTTGTAAGAAATATTGTTTTATTACGACGTATATAAATATGGGTCATATATGACATGCAAGATAAACAACAACAATTTTTAGATGCTTACGATAATTATTCAAACGCCATATTCCGATATTGTTATTATCGGGTTTTTGATAAGGAAAAAGCTAAAGATTGTGTTCAAGAGGCCTATTGTCGTACCTTAAAATACATGGCAGAGAATGGAGAAATAGAAAATATAAGAGCGTTCTTATATAAGATAGCCAGAAATATCATCATTGATGAATCAAGGAAAAGAAAAATCTCTTCCTTGGATCACATTATGGAAAAAGGATTTTCTCCCTATATTGATACGCGGCAAAAAACCCAAGATTATTTTACCGGGAAGGAGCTCCTTGTAATTGTAAAATCTTTAGATGAAAAATATAAAGACGTCATATTAATGAAATATATAGAAGACCTTTCCATTAAAGAAATTGCTTTTGCCCTCAATGAAACGGAAAATAATGTGTATGTAAGAATTAGCCGGGGGCTTGAAAAAGTAAAAGAAATACTAAAAAATCAAAATGAATAAAAAAAATATGGTTTCTACGTCTGATAAAACGATTATCAGGCTCAAAGTTTTAGCTAAAGAAAAAGAAAATATCAGACGCAGGCTGGTAGTAACGGCTCAAACCCTGCGTTTAAAAGCCAAACAGCTTGCGATAACAGCAAAAGAAAAAGAAACCATTCGGGGCAGATTAGCAGTGACAGCCAAGCAACTTGCCAAGACCGCTAAAGAAAAGGAAATCGTTAGGCAAAAATTGGTAGTAACAGCTCAAACGCTTCACCTTAAGGCAAAACAGCTCGCTGTAACTACGCTAAGGAAAAAATCAATTTTAGCTTCTATTGGAGATGCGGTTATGGCTTGTGATGAAAAAGGCATTGTAATATTGTTTAATCGCAAGGCCGTAATGATAACTGGTTTTTCTGCCAAAGAAGTTATTGGGCGACACTACAGCCACTTAATAAAATTTGTAAGAGAAGTTGACAGTAAGCCAAGTGAAGATTTTATTGGCCAGGCTCTAAAAACCGGACATAAGACCACGATGTCTGGTGGCACCTTGCTGATTAAAAAGGATGGTTCTAAAATTCCGGTAGCTGACTCGGCCGAGCCGATTAGGTATAGCCGCCGGGTATTAATTGGTTGTGTTGTGGTGTTTCGGGATATTACGCAAGAAAAAGAAATTGATAAAGCAAAAAATGAGTTTGTGTCTATTGTTTCACATCAGCTTAAAACCCCTACAACGATTGTAAGCCTGTATACGGAAATGTTGTTGGATGACCGTGAAGGGGTTACTACCCTAAAGCAAAAAGAATATATTAATGAAATTCGCAGCGCTAATTGGCGCATGATTGAAATTGTAAACACGCTACTTAATGTTTCTCGCATAGAAATGGGTATTTTCCATACAGATCCGATGCCAACAGATGTTATTGATGTTTTTAAAAATGTTATTAAAGATTCAAAAGCAAATATAAGTAAAAAAAATCTTATTTTACAAGAAAAATATCATCAATTAAAACACATTGTCCCTATTGATAAATTATTGCTCAACATGGTTTTTTCTAATCTTTTTTCTAATGCCATAAGATACACGTCTTTAGGTGGAACCATATCCGTAAAAAGTCTACAAGTGAAAAAAGATGAAAAAATAAACAACAGGGTTATAAAAGAAAATAGTTTATTAATTAGTGTATCTGATAATGGTTGTGGTGTTCCTGAAGCAGAGCAGGATAAAGTTTTTACTAAATTTTTCAGGTCTGATAATGCGCGCAGTGAGCATACTGATGGTACGGGACTGGGGCTTTATATTGTTAAATCAATTTTAGATCACATCGGAGGCGACGTGTGGTTTTTTTCAAAAGAAAAACAAGGTACTACTTTTAATTTCACCATTCCGCTACGGAGGGTGAAAAAAAATATAAAAAAGTAATATAAATGCAAATCTCGTTTGGCAATCGGATCTATTTGCGAGAGAATTTTGTTGCCAGCTCTGGAAAAATTTTTAGGTCAAGATGTGGATAAATTTGTAGCAACAAATTTTCCCATCTCCGTAGCTTGCCTACGCATAACAAATTTTTACAAAGCTGGTGGCAAAATTATCCGCAAAGAGGCCGAAACTCTTTTTCTATTTTGCCAAACGAGATTCGCATTATAATAATAATTTTATGACAAACGATAAAAAACAAACAATATTAATCGTCGAAGACGAGCCAGCCTTGTTAAAAGCATATGTTGAACGATTTGGCGAAGAGGGATTTTCAGTATTAAAAGCCGTCAATGGCCAGGAAGGATTTGATGCTGCTTTAAAGGGAAAACCAGATATTATTTTACTTGATATTTTAATGCCGGTAATGGATGGCTTGACGATGATGCAAAAGTTACGGGAAAATAAATTATGGGACAAGACGGTGCCCATCATTTTTTTGACTAATTTGTCTGCAAATGAAGAAAGGATTATGAGAATAATCACTGAAAATAAGCCTGCATATTATTTTTCTAAATCCGCCTTTACGCTGCAGGCGATCGTAGAAAAAATAAAAAAGGAACTTGCTAAAAAAGTATAATTCACGGGTGTAAAGAAAAATCGCTTTTTTAGCGGTTTTTTGTTAAAGTAAAAAGCAATGGATAATAAAGTTACATCTAAACCTTATTTTTCACGTTATGCTTCTTACGCTATAAAAGCAATAATTCTTTTTGCAGTATATTTTTTTGCGGCACGATTCGGCTTGGGTATTAGCCCGGTGAGCGGATTTGCTACTCTCGTTTGGCCGCCAACAGGCATTGCGTTGGTGGCTTTATTTATTTTTGGTTTAGACTTGTGGCCTGCCATATTTTTAGGTGCCTTCTTGGTTAACCGTATCACGGGAGCACCATTGGCAGGAGCTTTGAGTATTGGAATAGGAAATGCCATGGAAGCAGTTATCGGTGCCTATCTTTTAAAGCGCTTTGGATTTAGAGAAGAACTCGAAAGACTTAAAGATGTATTGACGCTGGTAATTTTTGCATCTTTATTTAGCACCGCAATTAGTGCGACTGTTGGAGTTACGACGTTGCTTCTTGTGCATATAGTATCATTGTCTTCTTATTTAAAAACATGGATTGCGTGGTGGATCGGAGACATGTTGGGAAATTTAATTGTCGCTCCGTTCTTATTTGTATGGCTTAGCAGGTCTTGGTTCCGATCGCTTGGTGATCGTGGATCCTCGCTAAAATCGGGACAAAAAGTAACTCTAAAAAGAATCGGGGAACTTATTGGCGTATCTTTGGCAATTATTTTAATTAGCACTTTTATTTTTAGCAGTTTTGGTAGAAATATTAATTTTCCCAGCCTTATTTACCTGGTATTCCCGTTATTAATTTGGCTGGCGATTAGGTTTAATCCAAAGACCGTTATATCACTCATACTTATTATTTCAGCTATTGCTATTTTAGGGACGGTGTCTGGTTTCGGTCCATTTACTAATGAAACCGCCAGTCAAACTCTCTTGCAGCTCCAACTTTTTATGGGAGCGCTCTCAGTAACGATGCTGGTTTTAGCATCGGTTGTAATGGAAAGGAGAAAAGCTGAGACCTTGATTTTTGAATCTAATATTAAAGAGAGTGTAAAAGATGGGCCAGCCTCGGAAAACAAGAAAAATCTTTTTGTGGAATGGCTGAGAGAACTTTCAGTTAATAAAAAACTTTCTATTATTATCATCCTTATCATATGCATGCTATTTTTTAGTGTGGCAAATTTTTGGCTCGGCATGAAAGTGATGTCAGGCATACGGGCATATGTGGGCGGTGAAGGATTGTGGTCAAAGGCGCAAAAAGAAGCAATTAATAGCCTTACCAACTATTCTATTTCTCATAACGAATCGGATTACGATACATTTTTAACTTTCTTACAAATTAACATAGGAGATAAGCAGGCTCGTCTTGAGTTGAATAAAAAAAATCCTAATCTTGGGATTGCAAGGCAGGGGTTTGTTCAGGGAGGGAATAATCCCAACGATGTCAATGATTTAATTTTCCTCTATCAGTGGTTTGGGCGGGTAAGTTACATGAAGCAAGCAATACAAATTTGGACAGAGGGTGATTCACAAATAGAAGTATTGTTGGGTATTGGTGAAAAAATGCATACCATTATTTCCGCTCCTTATGATAAAAATAATCCCCAACAAGAAAGTCAAAGAGCATCACAAATAGCGTCTCTTGTTGATGAATCTCGCACAACCGATAGCAGACTAACTATCCTGGAAAATAATTTTTCCTCAACCTTGGGCGAGGGTTCAAGGGGTATAAACAATATTCTGCTTTTGGTAACAATAATACTGTGAATTACGAAATGCTCAAAATGACGAAAAATGATAGAATGAAGTCGGGTGGCAATTTGTTGCAAAACTGCCACCATAACATGACT
>MHPA01000019.1 GCA_001820255.1 Candidatus Staskawiczbacteria bacterium RIFCSPLOWO2_01_FULL_38_12b
AGAAGCAAATAAGGCAGAAGAAGAATTTAATGTTATATTTCGCGATAAAGAAATACCAACTGATATTCCAGTTTTTGAAACTAATAAAATCATATACCCGATATTAGATTTATTGTTTGATGCAAAATTAACAGAGTCAAAAAATGACGCTAAGCGCGTAATTGAAGGCGGGGGAGTGCATATTAATAAAGAAAAAATTACCGATTGGAAAAAAGAAGTGGAAATAAAAGATGAAATGGTGGTACAATTTGGCAAAAGAAAATTTATAAAAATTAAATTAAAATAATATTGAATAACCAAGCACAGACCAGAGCACTCAATGTAAGAGTGCTCGGTGGTGCTCGGTGCCAATTTAATATATTAAATTGTCATGCATCGATTTTTAATTTCAGAAACCGCCAAACATATCGGTGAAAAAGTGAAAGTGGCTGGATGGGTCAATGTGCGCCGGGCGCACGGGAAAATTTTGTTTATTGACCTGCGTGATCGCAGTGGTATTTTGCAGTGCGTGTTTGTCCCGTCGGCCAAAGAGGCTTATGATGCGGCTCAGGAATTACGGACCGAATGGGTGGTGGAATTGAGGGGGCAAATCGTCAAACGGCCGGAGAAAATGGTCAATGATAATATTGAAACCGGCGGGGTTGAGCTTTCAGTTGAAGAATTAAAAGTGCTTTCAAAAGCGGTGACGTTGCCTTTTGACATTACTACCGATGGCATGGAAATAAATGAAGAAATACGGATGAAATACCGTTATTTGGACTTGCGCCGCGAAAGGCTTAAGCAAAATCTTATTATGCGACACAAGGTTATTTTATTTATGCGAAATTTTTTAAGCCAGGAAGGTTTCGTGGAAGTTGAAACTCCTATGTTGACCAAATCAACTCCAGAGGGTGCGCGTGATTTTGTAGTACCTTCACGATTGCATGCAGGGAAGTTTTACGCTCTGCCTCAATCGCCTCAGCAATACAAACAACTTTTAATGGTGGCCGGCCTTGAAAAATATTTTCAAATTGCCCGTGCTATGCGTGATGAAGATTTACGCGGAGATCGCCAACCCGAGCATACTCAATTGGACATGGAGATGAGTTTTATTGAACGTGACGATTTTTTGGATTTTTATGAAAGACTGTTAATACAATTGGTAAAAACGGTTTTTCCCGATAAAAAAATTCAACAAATTCCTTTTCCTCGTATTCCTTATAAAGAAGCGATGGAAAAATATGGTTCTGATAAGCCGGATTTACGGGAAGACCTACCTCTGCAGGCAGGTAAAAAAGATCCAAACTTGCTGGCATTTTGTTGGATTATAGATTTTCCGTACTTTGAAAAAAATGACCCGGCTCTGACGATGAAAAAATCCGAATGGACATTTGTGCACAATCCCTTTTCGGCTCCAAAACCAGAATTTATGGATGACTTGATGCAACAAAAAAATATCGGTAACATTATGGCTAATCAGTATGATATAGCCTTAAACGGCTGGGAGTTGGGAAGCGGCGGAATTCGAAACAATAATCCAGAAGCCATTGCTAAAGTATTTGAAATTATGGGGTACGACAAAAAAGAAATTATGGAAAAATTCGGTCACATGATAGAAGCTTACACCTATGGCGCGCCCCAACACGGAGGAATAGGATTTGGATTAGATCGCTTTGTGGCGTTGCTTTTAGGTGAGCCCAACATCCGTGAAGTCATTGCCTTTCCAAAAACGGGCGATGGCAGGGATTTGATGATGAACGCTCCCAGTGAAATTTATCCAAAACAGCTTCAAGAATTGCATATAAAAATAGATGCAAACCGATCTGCAAAACCGGCGATAAAAAAAGCCACTTCCACACACCCGAGCGTGGTAGCAAAAAGCAAACTCCGGAAATTAATAAAAAAATGATATATCAAAAAATAGGAAAATATATTTTAGCGTCCGTTGTTTTTATCGCCCTCTTAGGGATGGTTTTTTTTGGCATGCAATGGTTTTCCCAAAGCGTACTTGATATGCTTATCCGCCATGACGGTTTTTTCCAGGGCAGTTTGCAACCATCGGTTGATGGGGCAACGGCATATATCCAACAAGCGCCCGACAATCCAAAAATGCTGCCGTATCGGAATTGGCAGGTGGAAGAATTGTCGCTGGAAGCAAAGTCAGCGATTTCGGTTGAGATTGGAAGCAACAATCCCAATAAAGTATTGTTTAAAAAAAATGAACAACAGGTATTGCCTATTGCAAGCCTGACCAAGCTGATGACGGCTTTGGTGGTACTTGAACGTTATGATTTAGACCAAAAAGTGGCAATCAGTTTTGAGGCAATGGCACAAGAAGGGGAACAAGGGGGATTGGAATTAGGGCAAATATTTTCTGTAAAAGATTTATTGCACATCAGTTTGATGGAATCAAGCAATCGGGCGGCCTACGCGCTTTCGGAGGTAGTGGGTAATGCCAAATTTATTGATCTTATGAACGAGGATGTGCAAAAATTAGGGCTTACCAATACCCATTTTGAAGATGCTACCGGGCTGGACTCGGCCTCTTATTCCACAGTAAAAGATATAGTCCGCTTATCAGAATATTTATTTGAAAAATATCCGTTATTTACCGAAATTATCAGCTTAAAAGAATATCCGCTCTATATGCCTGATGGCACTTTGCACCACGTGCTTATTAATACTAATAAGCTTTTGGGATATAATGGAATTATCGGTGGTAAAACTGGGTTTACCGACAGCGCAAAAGGATGTTTTTTGGTAATACAAAATAGCCGCCAGCAGGGAAATCATATCATAACGGTGGTATTGGGGGCCCAAGACCGTTTTTTAGAAATGCAAAAAATAATGTATTGGGTTGATAGCGCATATCAATGGTAATATGGACATAGGGCAATATACAACCGATGACACTTATTGAATTTAATGTTATTAAAATATTGGGTATTTCGGCCACCGCTTCTTTAGCCGCTGTTTTGTGGTGCCCTTTTTTGATTAATTTTTTATATAAGCACAGGCTTTGGAAAAAACAGGCAGGAAAGAGAGCTATCAGCGGGGAAGAGGCGGTTGTTTTTAACA
Organism: Candidatus Staskawiczbacteria bacterium RIFCSPLOWO2_01_FULL_38_12b; assembly: GCA_001820255.1. Classification (GTDB taxonomy): domain Bacteria; phylum Patescibacteriota; class Minisyncoccia; order Minisyncoccales; family Staskawiczbacteraceae; genus VGLO01. The sequence continues at coordinate 3,058 of MHPA01000019.1, forward strand.
GCCTTCACAAAGAAAGGGAAACCAGGGCTCCCCGTATGGGCGGGCTTTTGATCGTGGCAACCACGGTGGCTGTAGCGCTTTTTTTCTATGGTTTTTCCTTGCTGTTTCCTGGCAGTTTTGTTGGTAGGCTTAATTTTTTATCAAGAAGCCAGACGTGGTTGCCGTTATTTACTTTGGTTGCCGCTTCGCTAGTGGGTCTTTTTGATGATATTTTAGTAGTTTCGTCTCTTGGCAGTTACGTTGGCGGAGGTCTCTCTTTTAAAAAACGTCTTTTGATTATTGCGGCGATCGGACTTTGTGGTGGTCTTTGGTTTTACTATAAGTTAGTCTGGGACGTAATAAGTCTTCCGCTTATTGGTCAATTTTCCATCGGTATTTTTTATATTCCGCTTTTTATGATTGTCATGATTGCCACGTGGTCAGGAGGGATTATTGACGGTATCGACGGCTTGTCGGGCGGGGCATTTGCATCTATATTTGGTGCATTTACGATTATTGCATTTTCCCAGGGCAAGGTTGACTTGGCCACTTTTTGCGCAGTTATTACCGGAACCTTATTCGCTTTTTTATGGTTTAATATTCCTCCGGCAAGATTTTACATGTCAGAAGTAGGAACTGTGGGATTAACCACCACTTTGTCAGTCGTGGCATTTTTGACTGATTCGGTTTTTGTTTTGCCGATTATCGGAGGCCTTTTGGTTTTAGAAGTCGGTTCGGTCATTATTCAATTATTATCAAAAAAATTCAGGCATAAAAAAATATTTCTTTCCACGCCCATTCATCATCATTTTGAGGCCATTGGTTGGCCGGCCTATAAAGTTACCATGCGCTTTTGGGTGGTCGGGATTGTGTTAGCGATTATTGGAGTGGTTGTTAAATTGATCGGCTAAAAATATTTTTCAGCCGGTTTTTATTTTCTTGCTTTGCAAAATAATTTTTGGTAAAATGCCATTATGAATAAAAGAAAAATACTTTTCTCTTTCGGGTTTATTGTCCTTGTTGCCGGAGTTTTTGTTGCGGGAATTTTTGTAGGGAAAGCCCAGGTGGTTTGCAAAGTCTGCAAACCGGAAACGGTTGATTTTTCGTTGTTTTGGGACGCCTATGATAAATTACACCAAAATTTTATCAGTCCTGAAAAAATAAATGATCAAAGTGTTATTTATGGGGCAATTTCCGGCATGACTCAAAGCTTGCAAGATCCTTATACCGCTTTTTTTGATCCAAAGGACGCCAAATTATTCCAAGAAGATTTAGCCGGTTCTTTTGATGGAATTGGCATGGAGGTTGCCATAAAAAAAGACCAGCTAACAATTGTTGCACCCCTAAAAGGAACCCCTTCGGATATCGCCGGACTTAAACCGGGCGACCAGATTATAAAAATAAACGGCGAAAGCACCCAGGATATATCCACTGAAGAAGCGGTAAACCTTATCCGTGGTAAAAAAGGCACCAGCGTTACACTGACTATTTTCAGGGAAGGGTGGCGCGACACCAAAGATTTTACCATAATGCGCGACACTATTAAGATACCTTCTATTGAATGGGAACTTAAAGATGGTAATGTGGCATATTTGCATATGTATCAGTTTGACCAAACGCTATCAGCTGATTTTAAAAAAACGGCATTTGAAATATTGAAAAGCCCTGCGAAAAAAATAGTATTGGATTTGCGCAATAACCCCGGCGGGTATCTTCAAGTTGCCCAAGAAATTGCAGGATGGTTTTTGACCCAAGGACAGGTGGTGGTGGTTGAGGATTTTGGAAAAGGCAAGGAAAAGCAAGTGTATAAAGCGGAAGGAAATGGGAATTTTGCCAATTATCCTGTGGTAGTCCTGATAAATAAAGGATCGGCTTCTGCTTCAGAAATTTTAGCAGGAGCTTTGAGGGATAATCGGAATATCAAATTAATCGGTGAAAAATCCTTTGGCAAAGGGTCGGTTCAGGAAGTGATAGAATTGCAGGACGGGGCATCGTTTTTAAAAGTAACTATTGCAAAATGGTTAACGCCAAAAGGCTCATTTATTTCTGAAGTGGGTTTGACTCCGGATATCAAGGTAGAATTAACCGATGATGACATTGCAGCCAAAAAAGACCCCCAGCTCCAAAAGGCGCTTGAAATAATTAAAGCTTTGCAGTAGAATGAAAAATTGTAACCATATATAAACAGTTAACCCATACATGCCTATGAAAGTAATATTGCTCCAAGACGTTGATAACGTCGGTAAAAAATACGAGCTTAAAGAAGTCAAAGACGGCTATGCTAGGAATTTTTTAATTCCCCAAAATCTGGCCAAAGCGGCCACTAAACAGGCATTAAAATGGCTGGAGACCCAAAAAGAACAGATGGAAAAAGAAGTGGAGGAAGATCTTAAAAAGGTACAAGAGATAGCTTCCCATATCGACGGCATTGAAGTTGTTATTCCGGTAAAAGTGGGGGCGGAAGGCCAGCTTTTTGAATCAATAAATACGGTAAAGATATCTGAAAAACTAAAAGAAATGGGTTTTGAGGTTAAAAAATCCCAAATCAATCTAGGGCAACCCTTAAAAGAACTGGGGGAGTTTCCGGTAAAAGTTATACTGGATCATAACTTAGAAGTGGAAATAAGGGTGATCATCAGCGAAGAAAAAGGGTAGGCAATGCCAATCTACAAATTTCATGCTAATCTACAAAAATGCTAATGTGGCGGGCGTCGTCGTATTCGCAATTTCGCAGAAATTAGCATAAGATTTGTAGATTTGCATTATAAATTTTATGAAATTTGTTTTTGTTGCGGGCGGAGTAATGTCGGGGATTGGCAAGGGAATCGCCACTGCTTCCATAGGAAGGATATTAAAATCAAAAGGTTTCAAAGTCACTGCAATAAAAATAGATCCCTATATTAATGTGGACGCCGGAACGATGAATCCGATAGAGCATGGCGAAGTTTTTGTAACCGAAGATGGCGTTGAGTGCGATCAGGATGTGGGCAACTACGAAAGGTTTTTGGACGAAAATATTTATACGGACAATTACATGACCACGGGCCGGGTATACCAGTCCGTGATTACCAAAGAAAGGAATTTGGAGTACCACGGAAAGTGCGTTGAAGTGGTTCCTGACATTCCCAACGAAGTGATTGCCACCATAAAAAGGGCGGGCAAGAAAGTAAAAGCCGATTTTATTTTAATTGAAATCGGCGGTACGGTGGGCGAATACCAAAACATGTTGTTTTTGGAGGCGGCAAGAATGCTGAAAATTTCACATCCAAAAGATGTGCTTTTTATTTTGGTAAGTTATATGCCCGTTCCTGAAATCATCGGGGAAATGAAAACAAAGCCGACCCAATACGCCGTGCGGACGTTAAACTCTGCCGGAATCCAGCCGGATATGATTTTAGCAAGGTCTATTCTTGCTCTTGATGAGCCCAGGAAAAAGAAGCTTTCTCAATTTTGCAACGTAGCGCCCGAAGATATTATTTCGGCCCCCGATGTCGCTTCTATTTACCAGGTTCCTATTAATTTTGAAAAAGAGCATATGGGCAATCGGATTTTAAAAAAATTCGGATTAAAACCCCGCCCAAGTAATTTGGCCGATTGGGAAGCGCTGGTAAAAATAATCACCAATTCGCCAAAACCGGTCAATATCGGCATTGTAGGAAAATACTTTGAAAGTGGTAAATTCACCCTGACTGATTCTTACATATCGGTGCTGGAGGCGGTAAAACACGCTTCTTTTGCCAATGACAGAAAACCCAATATTACCTGGATATCTGCGGAAGACTTTGAAAAAAACGAAAGTTCTCTTGAAAATTTAAACCAATTTGACGGGGTTATTGTGCCGGGAGGTTTTGGTAATAGGGGAGTGGAAGGTAAAATAAAAGCCATTGAATATTGCCGTAAAAATAATATTCCGTTTTTTGGATTATGTTTGGGAATGCAGTTGGCGGTCATAGAGTTTGCCAGGCATGTATGCGACTTAAAAGACGCCACCTCTGCTGAATTTAATAAAAAGGCCAAACACTTGGTCATTGATGTGATGGAAGATCAAAAGGCATTGCTAAAAGAAAAAAAATATGGGGCTACGATGCGGCTGGGTTCTTATGATTGCCAACTTGCACCCGATACCATAAGTAAAAAAGCTTATGGTGCCATCGATATTACTGAAAGGCATAGGCACCGCTATGAATTAAATAATGCGTATCGGGAAGTGTTGCAAAAACAGGGAATGATAATGGCCGGACTCAACAAAGAAAAAGATTTAGTAGAAATCATCGAAATAAAAAATCATCCTTTTTTCGTGGCAACGCAGTTTCACCCGGAGTTTAAATCAAGACCACTCCACCCTCATCCGTTATTTTTGGCATTTATCAAGGCGGCGACAAAAAAATAACTAAAATAAGCGCCGCCCCAAAAAGGGCGGCGCTTATGCTGTTAAAGCTATTTTTTATCTACATGTACTACTTTTACCTGACGTTGTGAACCGTTAAACAGTTTTTTTAACTTGGTAGTAAAGCGAACAATTCCGGGGGTTGCGGCATAAAGAGTATCATCTGATCCTCTTTTTACATTTTTTCCAGGGATGTACCTGGTGCCCCGTTGTCGGACGATAATCATTCCTGTTTTTATGATTTGGCCGGCGTACATTTTAATACCCAACCTTTGGGCGGCAGAATCTCTGCCTAATCTGGACGAACCGGAAGATTTACTTGTTGACATGGAAATTTTTACTAAAAATTTCCACCGAGCACTACTTTGCTTTACAAAGTCAGTGCTTGGTGAATCGTTATAGCTACTTATTTACTTTGAATTACGAAATGCATTTTGAAAAACAAATTTCGGGTCTTTTCTCCAAATGCAGCCTTCGGGATGCCCTGCGGGTCAAGCAGCCGAAAATTAGCTATAATTTTTAGACGGACGCTTTGCGTAAGCCTAAAAATTCTATCAAATTTTCAACTTGAAATTTGAAGAAAATACCTCAAAAGCATTTCATGATTCAAAGTATTTATATAAAATGATTCTATCAAAAATAAAAGAATTTGTCAAAGCTCATATTGATACCATTATGTTAATAGCAATCGTGATGCTTTTTGTATTGTTATCTTTTGCTTTTGGATATATAATAGCAAAATATCAGGATAGGAAACCGATTCAAATAGAAGTTAGAAAATAAAACATAGAATTCTTTACGGACGGCGTTCGTATTCTAGATTCTATTTTCTAGATTCTCGTATTTATGAATATACCAAAACACATAGTTTTATTCCCCGATGGCAATCGCCGCTGGGCAAAAACTCATAGTTTAGCCAGTTTAGAGGGGCATAAAATGGGATACGAAAAACTTAAAGAGCTTTGTAGATGGTGCGAAAAGTGGGAAGTAAAAACGCTTACCGCTTTTGGATTTTCAACTGAAAATTGGAATCGCTCCCAAGAAGAAGTAAATTATTTAATGAAACTTCTTGAAGATACGCTTTTAATGTTTAAAAGCGATAAAGAATTAATAGATAAAGAGGTTAGATTAAAAATATTAGGTCAAAAAGAGAGGCTTCCAGATTCACTGCAACAAGTCATACAAGAAATAGAAACTTTTACAGAACATAACCAAAAATTTCAATTAAACTTAGCAGTAAGTTATGGTGGAAAGTGGGATATTTTGCAAGCAGTGAAAAAAATCGTAGAAGAAAAAGTTTCCATTGAAAATATTGATGAAGCATTATTTGAAAACCACTTGTCAACTGCCGGTTTGCCAAATCCTGATTTAATTATTCGTGCGGGTGGTGAAATGCGGTTATCTAATTTTGTCTTGTGGCAAGCAGCATATTCTGAGTTATACTTTTCACCAAAAATGTGGCCCGATTTTACTGAAGAAGATTTTGACTTGGCGCTGCAAGAATTTGATAAGCGAATGCGCAGATTTGGCAAATAATATAAATCGTACCAACAAAAATCACCATAACGCATGGTGATTTTTGTTGGCGTAAAACTTTTGCTACTCAGATTTTTTTGTGATTGCCTGAGCCATATCGGTCCATTTTTGCTTTCGTGGTTTATTTTTATGTTTTGCCATTGCCTTATGTATTTCTAATAAATGTAATAAGTCGTTTTTTGGCCATTTACTAAGGTAAACACCCTTGTTTTGGTAGATTATTTTTGCGGCTTTCTGCCATAATTCAAAACCAGAGCACCTATTGCGATAGGTGCTCGGCCGAGCACTCAAAATTTGAGTGCTCTGGTTTTTTTTCATTACTTCTTTTAGATTGTTTTTTATAAAAAATGGAATTAATATTGCAACAATATCATCAATTTTTTGCACGGAAAACCTGGCTTGGTTTTTGGAAACCGACACGCTTCCGCAACCGATTACTTTTTTGGTTTTTTCTAATATTTTTATTTGTTCTTTTGGAACCGTAACCACAAATTGCGACTTCCACCGGTAGTAAGTGGGGGAGTTGGTTCTTTCATGGCGGGTATCCTTGCGAAACTGCAAATCAAAACAGCTGTCGTTATTAACCAAATCAATGATGTTGAATTTTTCTTTAGCCATAATTTTTTAAATACTTTGAATTATGAAATACTTTTGAGGTCTTTTCTCTAAATTTGCAGCTGGAATTTAGGGAAAAGACCCGCCACGTTGCGAGGTTCGCCCTTTTGGGCGGCCCGAAAATCATTTTTCAAAGTGCATTTCGTAATTCAAAGTATGTACAGATTCATTATACCAAACTTTTAATTATGCGACAACTTTTATGTATCAAGTTAGAATACCTTTGTCGCATAATAAAACGAGAGGTTACATTAAAAGGCGGGGGAGTGGGCGGATTGTAAGTAGGTCTTTATTATGCGACAAATTGCTTTGTAAAGAGGGTAGGGGTTTGGTGTTAACTTTTAAGGTTTTTGCCGCTATGGAATTGGCGGTGGATGTCGCGCAAGCGCTTATTGGTGACATGCGTATAAATTTGAGTGGTAACAATATTTTTATGGCCCAAAAATTCCTGGATGCTGCGCAAGTCAACTCCTTGGGTTAGTAAATCTGTTGCATAAGAATGGCGCAGGGTATGAGGAGTGGTAAACACTGGAATTCCCGCCAGTATGGCGTATTTTTTTACGATCCTTTCAATGGATCGCGGTGTAAGTCGTCCGCCGGTACCATCTTTGTCCCGGAAGTTTATAAATAATGATTTTTCCGATGAGTTGCGCACTGATAAATATTTTTTTATCCACTCCAAAGCTCGTTGTGAAAAATACACGGCGCGAGGTGTTCCACCTTTTCCGATAACCGAAAGCTCAAAATCTTTTTTGTCTTTTATGTTGGCAAATTGCTCGGTATTGAGCGAGACCAGCTCGGCAATCCGTAGGCCGGTGGAAAACAATGACTCCAGTATGGCCCGGTCCCTAATACTAATGGCATCTTTGGGCTGGACGGTATTTAAGAGCTTCTCAACCTGTTCTATGGTAAGGAATTTTATGCTTTTTGTGCTTTTATCGGCCTTAGGAAGGGTTATTTTATCAGGGGGTAATGAAACTATATCTTTTTGTACAAAATAGCCTAAAAAGGCTCTTAAAGCGATTCAATAGTAGTTTTGGGTGCTTTTTTTAAGGGTTTGCCCGTTTTTAGGGTTTTGATACCGCGAAAGGTAGAGTCGGTAATCCCAGATGTGTTCAGGCGTAAGTTGATGGGGAAGTAAGCCTTCCAGATTGCGAGAAGCCAACCAGCCGGTGAATTTATGTAAATAGTGTTGATAATTTTTTTGCGTATTGGTACGCAAACCTTTTTGCACCTCGCAAAAATCCAAAAAATCCGGAATATGTTTTGGTATGGGTTTTGTTGATTGTTCCATAGCTTTATAGGTTTGTTTGTGCTTTCCACCACCACCCTTTCTAAATGTCGCTTTACCTACATTTTGCGACGTTATATATAAAGCATAATACCTGAAAGAGGTGATGTTAATCGGCCTTGCATTGGTCAAGGTCTTGTGGACTGACTTGCAGTATTTTTAAAATTTGAGTAGCAATTATTTTTTTTGAAGTATCAAAGGAATTTTGTAACAGATTATTTTTTTGGTTTTCTATTTCTTTTTTAACCGATGTGATAGCGGGGTCGGTTTTGGTTACTCCCCCACTTACGCCTGCGCTTACCTTTGCATACACGTTGTCTTGCAACCAAGTGTTGGCATCTTGCAGTTTAGTTTGCATCTTATTTTTATTTGCCGCCCCTTGCGAATAGGCATAATTTTTAGTGTTTGATGCAAACAAAGGCTGCTGGCTTAAAAAAGCCATGCCTAATATGCCCCCTATTGCCACTGTATTTTTTATAAATGTTCCCCAGTTCATATTTGTCGCATAATGAGTATTACCTATTAGTTAACTACCTCAAATTACGAAATTCCCCCATAAAGCGCTCCGAATCATTTCGTAACTCAAGGTAATTATATCAAAAAAGTAAGTAACAAAAAAGCCTTACCACTACAAATTCCTTTGTAGTGGTAAGGCTCTGACGATCACCCACCGTAGATACTTCCTTTTTTCATGATCCTTTTACCACCTCCAGTATCGTGGTGTTGAGTTGGCGGCTGATCAGAGTAATTCTTCTCAGGGGACTCTTGGTCAGCTTTGGGTGGGATTGATTCCTCGAAACAGAGTTGCTTGAGCAGTCTTTCCCGTTTCTTTGCAATCAGTTCAAGTACCTGTATATCACTCAGTTTCGGGAACTGCTTGCCTCTGTAACTCCCTGTGTCTTCCTTGATTAATCGCAGAAGAATCAGCAGCTCATGGCGAGGCGTTAGGCCGGTTTCACGACCATTTTTTACTGCCTCCAATACTTTTTGACGCTCCTTTTCTTCCTTCTTAGTCATTCTATTTTCTCCAAGGTGGCTGGGAGTGACATGGGAACTAACTATTTATAATCTAATTATATAAATTTGTCAATGGCATCACCGATTCTTTGCAGGGTTTTTTCTTTGCCCAAGATTTCGGCTATTTCAAAGGGGCTGGCACTCGCCTCTTTTCCGGAAAGTGCAACTCGCAACGGCCAAAGCAGGTATCCTCTATTTTTTGTATTAAAGGCTTCAGCGGCGCCAACTAATAATTCTTCCAAACTTTTTTTATCCCACTTTTCTGTATTAGATAATATTTTTACTGATGTCTCCAAAGATTCCTTCACTTCCCTGTCCCCCATCTCTTTCCATGTTAATACTTTTTTGTCATACGATAACTTTTCCACAAAGAAAAAATCAGTTAACTCTTTAATGTCAGAAAGTTTTTTTAAGCGCGCTTTATAAGCTTCAATAATTTTTTCCAGTTGTTTAACATTGTATTGATTAGTATTAAGTGGTTGAAGATACGGCAAACATAATTTTGTTAAACTGCTTATTGATTTTTCCCTAATATAATATCCATTAAGGTAATCCAGTTTTTGCAAGTTAAACACGGCACCGGACTTTTGCACTTTTTCCAAGGAAAATTCTTTTACTAATTCATTCAGGTTAAATATTTCTTTTTGTGTGCCCGGATTCCAGCCCAATAGCACCATAAAATTTATTAAAGCTTCGGGTAGGTACCCTTTATCATGGTAGTCTTTTAGTGCTACATCGCCTTGTCGTTTAGACATTTTACTTTTGTCAGTATTTAAAAATAGTGGAATGTGGGCATACGTAGGATGTGAAAATCCCAACGCCTCTTGCAGTAACATTTGACGCGGAGTATTTGATAAATGGTCTTCTCCGCGGATAACATGAGATATTTCCATTAAAAAATCATCAACTACTACAGTGAAGTGAAACAAGGGGGTATCCATATTTTTGGCAATAACAATATCGCCTAAAAGCCCGGTGTCAAATTCTATTTCACCTCTTATTGCATCGTGGAATTTTACTTTTTTATCATGGATGAAAAATCTGATAACCGAGGTTTTATGTTCTTTGATATTACTTTCAATTATTTTTTCCGAAAGATTTTTGCAGGTGCCGTCATACTTTGGCGCCAATCCCCTACTGATTTGATCCTGGCGCTTTGCTTCCAAATCTTCCGGCACGCAAAAACAGTAGTAAGCTTTTTTTTCTGCCAACAATTTTTCTAAATATTCTTTATAAATATCTGATCGTTGTGATTGTTTATAGGGGCCGAATTTTCCACCAACATCCGGGCCTTCACTCCACTCAATTCCCAGCCAATTTAATTGTTCAATGATTTCATCGGTCCATGCTTGGTTAGACCTTTCCTTGTCGGTATCTTCAATACGCAATATAAAACTGCCGCTATGCTGTTTTGCAAATAGGTAATTAAACAACGCAGTACGAGCCCCGCCAATATGCAGGGGGCCTGTGGGCGAGGGCGCAAATCTTACCCTGATTTTTTCTGGTGTCTTTTTTTTGCCTGGCATATTATTTGATGTTTAAATATTCTAATATTTCTCTGGCGATGGCGCGCGCCGCCAATGGTTTTGCAAATCGTAATGCGGCGGCTTTCATCTGTTCCAATTCTTGCGGGCGGGAAAATAAATAATCCAGTTTTGCCATAAAAAAGTTGGGATTTAAATTTCCCTGTTCAATGATAATGGCGGCTCCGGTTCTTGCGTATTGGTAAGCGTTTTTGGATTGGTGGTCGCCGGCTGAAGATGGCAACGGAATAATGATACTGGGTTTGCCGGTAGCCGCTATTTCAAAGATACTTCCCGCGCCTCCCCGGGAAATGACAAAGTCTGCCACTTTAAATACGTGTTTTAATTCTATCTCATTTAAGAAAGACCATGCATGGTAATATTTTTTAAGGTTTTGATCCAGCATCGTTTGGGCTTCTGCTTGTACCTGTTGGTAGTTTTTCTTGCCGCACATATGGATTACTTCGTAATTTTTTAAAAGATTATTGAGGATATTTAATACAAAGTCATTAATAGGTTCCGCTCCCTGTGAACCGCCCCAAAAGAAAAGAATGGGTTTTTCAAAAGTAAGGTTGAATAGTTCTTTTGCAGATGTTACGCTGCCCTCCAGTAATTCTTTTAAAATGGGGTTGCCCACCAGTGAGGTTTTTTCCAGATCAAAATATTCTGTTTTTTCAAATGAAGTGAATATTTTTTTTGCAAAGTGGGACGAGATTCTGTTGGACATTCCCGGCACGGCGTCGGACTCATGCAAAAATACGGGAATCATCAATACTCTTGCGGCAAGTACCACCACAAAAGACCCCGAGCCTCCTTTGCTAAATACCAGCGCTGGCCGCCTAAAAAGCAACAGGAAAAAACTTTGTAAAAAACCAAGCGGTATTTTAAATAACACATCGGTAATATTTTCAAAAGAAAAATATCGACGTATTTTGCCCGACACGATGGCGTACGCTTTAATATTTTCCTGTTCCAGTAGGCGCAATGAAAGTTGGTTGCCATGTCCCATGTAATAAAGAGAAATATCTTTACTGTCTGACAGTCTTCGTGTTTCTCTTGCGATGGCAATAATGGGAAAAAGATGTCCGCCGGTTCCCCCGCCAGTAAATAATATTTTTTTCATGATAGTTACTTTAAATTACGAAACTCCATGTGAAGAAGAATTTTCGGGCTCTTTGCGGATAATTTTGCCGGCATGGCCGTAAAAATGTGTTAAACGTATGCGTGGCTACGTTTAAACATTTTTCCACCCATGCCGCCAAAATTCTCTCGCAAATAGCCTCGAGGAGTTTCGTAATTTAAAGTAGTTAGCCGTTTTTAGATATATTTAATAATAACCCTACGCCGATAAGTTCCGCAATAACGTGCGACCCTCCGTAAGAAAAGAAAGGCAGAGGAATTCCGCTTAGGGGAAATAAGCCAATGTTTGAAGCAATATTAATAAAGGCTTGCAATACGATCCAGACCGTAATGCCGATGGCGGTAAATTTACCAAATGGGGTATCAGATTCATTTGCTATTTTAAATCCTAAGTATAAAAACAGTAAAAATAGTAAAACCAATATGGTGCCCCCGACTATCCCCGTTTCTTCTCCTAAGATGGCAAACATTGAATCCGACATGGTCTGGGGTAAAAATCCGAATTTTTGCGTGGACATCCCAAGCCCTTTGCCAAAAATTCCTCCAGAGCCAACGGCTATCAATGATTGTTTTACTTGCAGTCCTATGCCCAAGGGATCGGTTTCGGGGTGTAAAAAAATTAACAGACGCTGGACTCGATAAGGTTCTTTTATGATTAATACTAGGGCGCTTATTGCAATAATGACGGCCAGCACTATGGTGTGCAAAATATTTTTTTGAGCAGTAAAATAAATGCAAAGCAATGCAATCATAATGATGCCCAGGGTGCTTAAGTCTCTTTGAAAAACAAACACAATCGCAATGATTGCTAAAAAAGCAAGAAACGGTAAAAAAGATCGTATGAAATTATAATACCCCTTTTTTGCCATGGGAATCCAGCCTTTTTTAAAACGTTCAAGCCCCCTATTGGAAAACCAGGCGGAAAGATATAAAATGGCATTTATCTTAAAAAATTCTGATGGCTGGAAGGTATTGTTTCCAATGCTAATCCAGCGTTTTGCTCCTAAAAGTTTAGTTCCTACTATGGGTAAAAAAACCGCGATTAAGAGTAGAAAATTTATTATTAGCAGTATCGGGGTTATTTTTTTTAAAAAAGACAAAGGAATTTTATAAAAAATAAATCCCAATACAAGGCCGATAGATACGGAAAATAATTGGTGGAACAAGTAATGATTAGTATTTCCAAACGCTTGTAAAGAAGGTATGGCTGAGAGCGTTGATAAAAATAACAAGCCGGTTACCAGCAAAAACCCCGACAACATTAAAAAGTAATAATTTATATGGCGTTTCATTGCAACTTGGCTAATTTTTTTACTGATTTTTTAAATGCGTTCCCTTTTTGTTCAAAATTTTTCCATAAAGAATAACTTGGCGAGGCGCATGATAACAAGCAAACCTGGCCCGGTTTGGTGTGGCGATAAGCGAACAAAACCGCCTGTTCCATGCTGTTGGTTTTAAGAATATTTAAACCTTCAGTATTTTTAAGCATCCTGGTGCCGCTTTCAGGGAATAGCACAATATTCTTTATGTTATATTTTTTTATGGTTTTTTCCAATGGTGTAAAATCATATCCCCGGTCGGTTCCGCCCAAAAAAATGGTGCCAATATTTGGGATGGCTTTAATGGCCATGATGGTAGAATCGGGTGTGGTTGAAATAGCATCATCATAAAATAAAATTCCCTGGTAGTTTCCAATAAATTCCAATCGGTGGGGCAAGCCTTTAAATTTTATGATGGTATTTTTTATAACCGCATCGGGAATGTTAAAAAGTTTTGCAACACAAATAGCAGCTTTTATATTATCTTTATTATGCTCTCCCAATAACGGAATGTCACTGTCTTTTACAGGAATATCTTTGGCAAACGGAATCGGCTTGCCTTGGTAATTTTTAAGCCAGCCCAAAGATAGCTTGTTTTTTGGATTATAAATAACATAGTCATTTTTATTTTGAAAACGTATGATGTTTTGTTTTGCTTGATAATAATTTTTAACATTACCATGGTAATCCATGTGTTCGGGAAATAAATTAGTGACAACGGCAATATCGGGCGAAAATACTAAGTCATCTAGTTGGGCGCTAGAAAGCTCCAAAACAAACACCGTATCTTTTTTTATGGGCTTTAATAAGGCTTGGAGCATGGGTTTGCCGATGTTTCCAAGAAGCTCTACGGGCTTGTGGGCTTGTTTTAATATTCCATAAATTAACGTGGAAGTAGTGCTTTTCCCTTTGCTTCCCGTAACTCCTATAATAGTATGCTTCCCTTTTGTTTTTGAGAAAAAAGTATTGGTGGCCGTGGTGTATGGAATGGTTACCAGTTCTTTTTTAATGCCCGGAGTTTTGATGGCCATGTCAAATTCTTTTTGTTTTTCCAAATAGCCGCTCCCCTCTTTTTGGTCGGCAATGCCAATGCGCAGTTTTGGATATATTTTTTTAAGGTATTTTTTTGAAATTTCGCCTTCTTTCCCAAATCCCATAATAAGCGCCGACTCCATGCCCAAAAACTTGAATGCTTCGGGAATACACGAATTTTTATTGGTATTAAAAACTTCTTTATGATACACCGCTTTGTTGGCCAAATGTCGCACAATAAAATCATCCTTGAAGTTTTTACCGGCCAAAACCAGTGCGGTTTGAGCTTCTTGGAATGTGCCCACGCAGTCAAAGGGTTTTGCGGCGCCCATTCCCAGTATATCTTTAAATGACGGCAAAAGGCTTTGGTCTTGGTAGAGGTTTTTTTTAAAAATACTTAGTAATGTTTTTTTTTCTAAAAATGCCGAAAGCAAAGTAAAAACAAAAACGCATTTGGCGCATTGTCCGCACCATAATGTATTATTTTTATTTCCCACAAGGGTGAAGTTTTTATTGCAGCTTGAAAAATACGGGAAATACTTTCTCTGTCTGGAAAAAAGCTTTACAATCCGTATTTCATAAAAACTGCGCAGTAAAGAAAAGTAAAACACATCGCCAGTTACGGAGTTTTTTATATAATCTTGAAATAGCGTTTCAAATTCAAACGATTTGCTCCATTGGTGATTAATCTCCAATCCTTTGTAGGTAAGATTCCCAAAATTACTGCTATGTTCGTTTCCCATAATTACATAGGAATACCGGTACAATACCGCCGATAGTACGCCTAAAAAAGCGTATATCGCCGAAATAGGAATGTGTCCATTGTATTGATGTTGCTGGAACACTTTTTTATCAAGCCGACGCCCTATGGTAAGGCTTTTGATGTTTGCGGTTTTTATTATTTTTTTTACCAAGGGCGACTCTTTATTAGTGGCTACCACGAATGCTTCAATGTCAAATTTACCTTCTTTTAATAATTGAGCTGCGACAATCGAATCCTTCCCTCCCCCCATTCCCACCAGGCACTTATTATTTTTTCCCAAGGAGCAGGAAACTTCTTTCACATTTTTATGATAAGGAAATTTCGGGGAATTATTTGGATTTAATTTGTTTACATAAAAAAATTCGCCCAAACCTTTTTTATATATGGTATTCCAAAAATCAGCCTCTTTTTTTGATAGTTTATAAGGCGTTGTTACCTTTGTCGCATCCGCTTTTGGCGAGACCTCGCTTTCATTGCCAAATTTTATAAGGGGCGGGCAATAAAACTTATAGTAACTGATGCCCAGCATCAGGTGTAGGCTTTCCAGTAATTTTTTAATTACTTCTTTGGGAAGGCCTTGCAAATTGGGTATTTTAGGCAGGGTTATGGTTTCGGTAAAAACCAGTGGGTCTTGGCCATTAAATACCGTTTTGTAACTAAAAAGAATCCTTTTTTTGTCAGGTTCAAAAGTATATGAAGTGAATTCAAAAATAGTGGCTTTTGGTTGCATAATATTTCATTATTATATCAAAAATAGGCTATTTTACAACATGAATTATTATTATACCTTGAATTACGAAATGGACATTTAAAATGAATTTTCTTGTCTTTTCTTCAATTTTTGGCTAGAAATCTGCTATAATTTTTTCCCGTAGCCGTAGGCTACGATAAAAAATTCTATCAAATTTCTATCTCAAAAATTGAAGAAAATCCAAAGAAACCATTTCGTAGCTCAAGGTATCATAAAATGATGAAATAAAAAAGGCGTCGTCGTTTGACAATCGCCCCTATTGTTATGCCATCAAAGGCCGAGTTTTTGCTTCCATCTTTTTGCTATCACTTTCGCCTTCCTTGAGGCAATGCCGGTGTAAAGAACCGGATTTGAAATAATATTACGTTGATGTGCTGTCATTTTATTAATATATTTTTCCAGCTCTTTATCTTCATTAATAATTTCTTGGAGCGATCGGCGTTCACGTTGTGCTTTTACTGTGAGTATTTTTACGGCTTGATGGGCATTGGGGTGGCCCAGTGCCGCCAAAATAATATACAGCGGTTCGGCAAGTACTAAATCTTTTTGCATAGCAAGGTTGCGCACAATATTGGATTGGTCAATGACAAGTTTTTTCATCGTTGTTGTCATTCGCTTTATCATCAAAATGGTATAGGCAAATATTTCAATATGTGTGCGCCCTGAAGCGGAATTGGTAAGATCTCGCTGATGTTCGCTTATCTGATCCATAAATACCGCGCTCATGCGAGAATTTACAATTTTGCCCATACTTTCAATGTTTTCAAAGTTAATCGGATTACGCTTTTGGGGCATCGTAGAAGAGCCCACCTGATCTGTTTCAAATTTTTCCCCCACTTCTCCGATTTCTGTGCGTTGAAGATTCCGCATATCTCGGGCCAGGTTTGAGAGAATGCCCGCTATGATAGTGGTTTCGCACAGGGTGCGCGCCATAGCTTCCGGCGGCGCAATTTGCGTGGAATGTTCGGCAGGCTTTAACCCTAACTCCGCCAGTACTTCCTCTTCAAAATTTTCAGGCTCATGGAAAAAGAGCGAAGAAGCGTTATAGGCCCCCGCCGCTCCTGAAAACTTGCCTTTTATATTTTTTGCAAGTTCTTGTATGGTTTCAATGGAGGCGCCAAGGCGTGAAACGTATTCTGCCAGGGCAAATCCAAAGGTAATAGGGACGGCGTGTTGTCCGTGCGTTCTACCGATTTGCACGGTGTCAGCTTCCCTAAGGGTAATCTCTATGAGAACTTTTTCCAAATCAAAAAGCGAGGGAATAACGACATCATGTATTAGCGCATTAATCTGCACCGCCCTTGCGCAATCAATGATATCGTAGGAGGTTGCGGTCATATGGACAAATGGCTTTGCCTGGTCGCTTACTTTTGCCTGGATGCAATTTACCAGCGCCCTGATGTCGTGCCCGATTCGTTTTTCTTCTTGGTACACCTGGTCGGTTGTTATTTGCCTGCAGGCATCTTCAATTTCTTTTACTGTTTCTTGGGAACATAATCCGTAGCGACATAACGTTCTGACAAGAGCAATTTCCACTAAAAGTTTGTAGCGGGTAAATGCATTTTCCGACAAACAGGCTACTGTCTGTTGGTCAACATACCGAAAATCAAGCGGCGAAATACTGTCGAATTGATCGGAATCCATGGCATTCTCCTGGTTGTCAAAGAACGGGCGATTTTATTTCTTCCACTTTTTTTAACATATTCGGCAGATTTTTAAAACCTTCCCCAAACGCTTTCATAGCTGTTGTGCCGCGTAATGCGGCGGCGGGGTGAAACATAGGGGCTACATGCCATATTCTCGTTTTTCCATGAAATACCACCTCAAAAAGGTGCCCCTGGTCACGGCTGATTTTGGCATCCGGCAAAAAGTAATTCATGGAAAAACGCCCCAGTGGCACAATGATTTTAGGGTTGATAATTTCAATTTGGCGGGTTAAGTAGGGTTTGTAGGCCGTAATTTCTTCAGGTAAAGGATCGCGGTTTTCAGGTGGCCGGCGTTTTACGATATTAGTAATATAAACGTCTTCTTCTTTCCAACCAAGTTCGCGAATGTGTTTTCTTAACAATTGACCGGAGCGTCCAACGAAAGGCCGTATTTGTTGGTCTTCCACGGCTCCCGGCGCCTCGCCAATAAAAAGCACATCGCAATTCGGGTTTCCTTCGCCAAATATCAAATTGGTGCCAAGCGGAAGATTGTTATCATGTATTATTTCCTGTTCCAGTTTTTTTAAAGCTGATGCTTTATCCATAATAGTTATGATTTTTCTAACGATATCATATTTATGAGTTTGCAAGCAAGTAAAAAGGCCACCTTTCTTGTGGCCGGTTTGGGGTTTTTGGATTTTTAAACGGAGTTTTTATTTTTTAACCACTCCGTTTTCTTTCCACTTTTCTTTGGTCCTTTCTTCAGCTCGTTCGACGGTTTTTTCCCGCCAAAACAAAATTCCGCCAGCGGACATGATCAGGATAGCCACAGCTATCCACC
>MHPA01000020.1 GCA_001820255.1 Candidatus Staskawiczbacteria bacterium RIFCSPLOWO2_01_FULL_38_12b
CATGAAGGCGTGAGGGGTTACGCCAATTAAGGTTGACAATAGTAAAAGTTAATAGTATAATTAATATGTGTTGAATAAAAGAATATCGGAGGCTATTTTACTATAACCGTGAATTACGAAATGGACAATAAAAAGAGTATTTCTTGTCTTTTCTCCAATTTTTGGCTATAAATTTGCTATAATTTCTAGGCGGGCCCGCAGGGCAAGCCTAGAAATTCTATCACATTTCTATCTCAAAAATTGAAGAAAATCCAAAGAAACCATTTCGTAATTCACGGTACTATAAAACTTTGGATTACCAAATGCCTAGGTTTCATGGTGCATTTGGTAATTTGAAACAATAACAAAAAAATATGTACAAATATCATTCATTTTCAAAAAACGTTGTATTGTTTTTAGCGATATGCATAGGGTGTTTTTACGGCATCTCTGTTTTGGCCTATATTAACCCTACGGCCGATGCGGGATCCGATCAATATGTTAATTTTGCCGATCCTACCAATACGATTACGGTATTGCATGGAAGAGGATATGAACCCAATGGCGGATATCTGACTTATACATGGTATTGTAACGGCGGATACCTTTCAAACCCAAAAATAGCGGAACCGGTATTTACCATGCCTTCAAATTCCCAAAGCGTTTCCTATAATTGCAACCTTACCGTTACTAGTAATTTTGGATTGAGCGCTTCTGATAATGTGATTATTAATGTCAACAACAGTGCGACTAATAATTTTGTGGTTAAAACCGAAGCGGCTACTAATAATTACAACAACCAGGCAATTTTGCGTGGAAGCATTTCTTCTAGTAATAATAATTACAATTATGGCACAGCGTATGTGTGGTTTGAGTGGGGCCCTAGTCTTTCTTATGGACACCAAAGCAATCACAAAGTAATGACCGGCGCCGGATCATTTGAACAGCATATTGCCGAGCTTCTTCCTAATACTACCTATCACTTCAGATCTGCATCCCAACTTAGCAATGGCCAAATTTATTACGGTTCCGATATGATATTTGCTACCCCTGCTGGTAACGCAAATATTGTGCTGGCCGGAGGTATTGTGGGCACTCCAACCGATGTGTCTACGGGTCTTACCAATGATTTTTTAACCGATTCATTCTTTTTGCCTTTATTAATCGCACTGATTGGAACCTGGATGTATATATCAGGAATGTTTGCCAGCATTGAAGAATGGCTTTGGCAAAGAAAATCCAGACATCGGGGTTTGAAAGCCGCAAAAAAGTTGCAAAGAAAAATCACCCAGTTTAAAAATTCACCCAGGGAATAAATTACTTTGAATTACGAAATGCCACATGAAAAAGAATTTTCGGGTCTTTTCCCCGAATTCGGGCTATAAATTTGCTATAATTTTTATGCGTATGCGTAGCTACGCCTAAAAATTCTACCTGTCTGCTTTTGCACAGGCAGATCAAATTTCTATCTCCGAATTCGGAAAAAATACTTCGAAGGCATTTCGTAATTCAAAGTAATTTATGATGCAGTTAAAAGGGAAAAAATCTTTTGCTATCGGCGGTATTATTTTCTTATTCAGTTATATTATCATTAATTGGAATACGGTTTCCTGGATTTTTAATTATCGGGAAATTAACGGATTAATGTATGATTTTTTTAACCCGTATCAAAACAGCAATCTTTTAGCAAATGCCGCCGGCGGCACCAAATACAACAGCAATTATTCACTGGTAATTCCTAGTATCGGCTTGGTTACCAACGTGGTAATATCAAAAAGCACCAGTGCCAAGATTTTAGAAAATGACCTGGATTACGGTGCCGTTTATTATCCGGGATCCGTGGCGCCAGGGCAAAATGGGCAAATAGTTATTTTGGGGCACTCCGCTCCACCGGGTTGGCCTTATATAAAACACGATTGGATTTTTAGTGATATAGAAGAATTGGTTACCGGCGACACCATTGTATTTAATTACAACAATAAAAAATACACTTATCGGGTTTTGGAAAAAAAGATTATCCAAAAAGGGCAGAGTGTCGGGCAGTCTGAATTATCTAAAAATAATAACATACTGACGCTGGTAAGTTGCTGGCCGCCAGGCGAGAATTACCAAAGAATCGCCGTTACCGCCACTTTAGTGATATAAAAATATGCCTAATTATTGACTTATAAATATTTTAGTGTTAGAGTTAGATTGAAATTATACAGGATGCAGTACCCTTTTTAGAGGCTTTACCATAGCTTCTTTTTATTTACTTCTTGCCATAATTCAAAGCATAAAGAGCCTGAAAAAAGGTTTTTCTATGTTTGATTTAAAGTTATAAAATCATGAAACAAGCATTCCAAAAAATATTTTTTATTTTAGTACTATATAGTATTACTGCTTTTATTATTGTTTCTTTTATTACAGAAAAAAAGATATATAATAGTCATTTTGATTCTTTAAGATTGATTGTATTAATTCTTTTCTGTCCAATTTTGTTTAAGTATATTGTGCATCTTTTTGTTTCACCCTGGTATGGAATACTGCGGAAGTTTACCTACAAGAAAAACCCCTCTTATATGCCCAAAGTATCAGTGATTATCCCGGCTCGGAATGAAGAAGTGGGGATCACAAGTACTATAACATCCGTGTTAGCCAATAGCTACAAAAACATAGAAGTGATTGTCATTAATGACGGTTCTACCGATAATACGGATGTAAAGCTAAGCAACTTTTTAAAATCATACCAAGAAGAAGGTTTGCAAAACCATATACCGATTTTCTATAAAAAAATAAAAAATAGCGGTAAGGCAAAAGCTCTTAATGTGGGAGTTGAATTATCAACCGGTGATATTGTCATCAGCATAGATGCGGATAGTGTTATGGATCCACTTGCCATTGAAAATTTTATACATCACTTTGAAAATAGCAACGTCATGTCGGTTGCTGGCAATGTAAAAATAGGGAACCGGTCAAAAGCCATAGGTACTATTCAGCAACTTGAATACATGTATGGATTTTATTTTAAAAAAGCCGATTCTCTTTTAAATTCAGTATATATCGTAGGGGGGGCGGCGGCCGCATATCGGCGTAGTATTTTTGGCAAATTAGGGGGTTTTGATGAAAGTATTATTACCGAGGATATTGAGTTTTCAATGCGCATACAAAATGCCGGCTATAAAATAAAATACGAGGCCGGCGCAGTAGTATATACCGAAGGGGCTTCTGATATTACAGGGCTTTGCGAGCAACGATTAAGGTGGAAGTATGGGCGCTTGCTTACCTTTTACAAATATCGTAATTTATTTTTTAGTTTAAAGAAAAAACATAGTAAATTTTTAACATTCATTGTATTGCCAATCCACCTTTTTGCCGAAATGTTACTTTTTTTGGAGATAGTACTGCTTGTTATATTTTACGGATATACGTTTTATACCCACGATTTTTTGCCACTCATTTTTTTAATGATTCTTTTGGCTATGGTCATATCTTTTCAAATTATTACTGATGTTAAATTCCGCGAAAATAGAAATTTATTTATACTGGCGCCCGTTGCATGGTGTACATTCTACTTTATAGATTTTATAGAATATCAAGCCCTGATAAGAAGTTTTTTATTATTAATAAAAAAAGAAAAACTGGGGTGGCAAAAATGGCATAGATCAGGGATTTTATAGTGTACTTTGAATTACGAAATGCCACATGAAAAAGACCTAAGTCGGGATTTTTTACTGCGGCGGATGAATCTGGCGACTCTGCGAAAGCATTTCGCAATTCAAAGTAAATTAAGGATTAGGCATGCTATTTATGGGCATATTTTTTTATTTATGTTAAAATAGGCAAAAGGCATTAATCTTAGTTGCTCGCAAACGCATCGCAATGCGTTTGCGAGCAATACTATCCTTTGCAGTAAAAATTATGAAAACAACTTTTTTAAAAATCGTACTTATTGTCTTGATTTTCCTTGCAATATTATTTCTTGGATTTTTATTTTGGCAAAATAATCAAAAAGATGAAAATGTAATTCCTTTAGTATTGGATTATAAAAACCTTACCTACACCATTGAAAATAGAGATATTAAACTTGTGAATGGTTATTCGGAAATAGAATTTGATCCGGGCGCTTCTGATACAAAGATTATTACCAGGTATTTTGGCAATGAGGCTTTTGGCGACTTAAATAATGATGGCCTGGGAGACGTCGCTTTTCTTTTGACCCAACAAATAGGAGGAACTGGCACATTTTATTATCTCGCCGGAGCGTTAAAAACAAGTACGGAGTACCAACCCATTAACCCTATTTATTTGGGTGACAGAATTGCTCCGCAAACCACCCAAATAAGCAACGGCAGTATTACGGTAAATTATGCCGATAGAAATCCGGGCGAACCAATGAGTACTACGCCTTCGATGGGGGTTTCAAAATATTTTAAAGTTGAAAGTGGTATATTGGTCAAGCAAACTCCTCTGACGGTTTTTGGAAGCGTAGTTACTTTAAAAATTGGCGAACAGATTGCGTTTGATGACGGTTTGAAAATTGTCCTTAGGCAAATAAATGATTCACAATGCAAGCCGGGAACCGTTTGTGTGTGGGCCGGTGAACTTTCACCAGTATTTGATATGTTAGCGCCGATAAGTGGAACCGGCAGTTTATCAGGTGAAGTGATATTGGGTACGGTAAATAATAAAAAAGTTTCTAAAAATAATTATACATTTGAACTAAAAAGCGCTACCCAAACAACTGCGACTATCATAGTAATCAAGCAGGCTCAATCGGTAGCCTGCACTATGGAAGCAAAACAATGCGAAGATGGATCGTATGTAAGCCGCACTGGACCCAATTGTGAATTTACCCGGTGTCCATCGGCTTTGCAAGCCCCCTGTTATATTGGTGGCTGTAGCAGTGAAATTTGTTCTGCGCAAGAAAGCATAGTTTCGTCTTGTATCTACAGAGCCGAATATGCTTGTTATAAAAACGCAACATGCGCCCGTCAAACAAACGGTCAATGCGGATGGACTCAAACTCCGGTCCTTGGAGCCTGTTTAGAAACTGTTTATTAACCCCGTATTTGGTCTAAATCTCTGTTTTTCGGCCGCAAATTTGCTATAATTTCTCAGCTTATGGCAAGCATAAACCTCAAAATTCTATCAAATTTCCAGCTTCGAAAAACAGAGATTTATCCTCAAAAGAGGATTATTAAACAGTTTCTTAAATAGTTTCTGATTATTCGGTAGTTCAAAGATATTAACAAAAATGCCAACTATAAAAAAAGCTTCATTTTTATCAGAAAATACGCCACTCTCTCGCAAGGCGATTATTAGCCTTAAAACCAAAGCGGCAACTAAACGAACTTGGCCCGAAATATATGCTGATTGGCTGGCGGATAGTTTTGGCACCATTACTTTTTTTGTGCTTAATGCGATACTATTTTTAATATGGATGTTTTTTAACTCGGGTATTTTTAAAAACTTGCCGTTATTTGATCCGTTTCCGTTCAGTTTTCTCACTATGGCAGTTTCTCTTGAAGCTATTTTTCTTTCCATTATTGTGTTAATATCTCAAAACCGGGCAGCGAAGGTAGACGAATTGCGCCAAGAAATTGATTTGCAACTAGATATTATTTCAGAACAAGAAATCACAAAAATCATGGAAATGCTGGCCAAAATTATGGAGCATAATCATTTAGATATATCCGATGATCCGGTGCTCAAACAAATGTTAAAACCGGTTAACACCAAAAAGATTGAAGACGATTTAAATAAGCAAATCTAAATAAATCTTAAAAAATAATTTAATTTAAAATAATACATGACAAAAAAATATATAATCTTGGGAATTTTTGCCGCTCTGTTTTTATTTATCACACCGGTGCAGGCCTTTACTTATTGCGACGACCAGGCCAAACCAGCCCTGGATTGTCCTACGGACTATTCAATAATGTGCATATCGGCAGGAGGTTACCATTGGGGTTGTGCCAAAGAATCTGGTTATGGCGTAGTTGAGGTATCTTCGCTGGAGGCGCCATTGTTGCAAAACGAAACTGCCGCCAGTGTGGCGCCCGATAGCACCTCTTTGCAAAAAATCGATGCCACGGCTAACACCCTAAATACCAAAATAGATTTAAAAGACGCCGCACAAGATTCGCAAAGATTACTGCCTACCGTAAATAAATCAACTGATGATAATGAGGATTTGCAAAGAGTTTTACCTACCGTAAATAAAGCAACGAATGAAAGTGAAAGTTCGGAAAGGGTGCTCCCCACGGTAAATAAACGCACCGTTGAAGCGAAAGTTACCGTAAGGGGCTGGGATCCTGATAAAAAAGAAGCCATTACGCAAAAAATAAAGGAAAAAGCCCTGGAAAACCCGCAATTAAATTCAGTAGATATCAGTGAAGATGTGGTGCAAATGGATTATCTGGTTCCGGCAAAATTGTTTGGGTTGATTCCCTGGAATATGCCTATGAAGGTATCTGCCGACGCCAACGTCACGGTAAAAGTGAAATTTCCCTGGTACCGGTTTTTAACTACCACCGGGTTTGCAAAAGCGTCTAATCAGATTAACGAGGTGTTTCAAAATAACCAAACCGATTTGGAATTTTTAAAATCAAAAGATTCAAATGAAAGGCAGTTGGAAATATTTCTGAAAATATCAAATACCATGCACGAAATGTCAAAGTCAATCATACAAAACGTTAAGGCATAAAAA
>MHPA01000021.1:0-7118 GCA_001820255.1 Candidatus Staskawiczbacteria bacterium RIFCSPLOWO2_01_FULL_38_12b
ATGGTTTTTTAAATCATCCGCAAGAATCTTATTTATCCTTTGAATAAAATATATGATACTTACCGGTAAAAAAATAATTGAGGAAGTAAAAAATAATAAAATTGAAATTTCACCCTTTAATAAAGATAGGGTAACTACTAATTCGTACGATTTATCTCTGGGTAATACAATTATTAAGTATACCTCAAAAATAATAGATCCCAAATCAAAACCTTCTTATAAGGAAATAAAAATCCCAAAGGAAGGTTTGATACTAAAAGCAGGAGATTTTGTGTTGGGTTACTCTAATGAAAGAATAGGAAGTGATTTCTATGTGCCTTTGATTCATGGAAAATCTGGAACAGCAAGAATGGGATTATTTGTACATATTACCGCAGATTTAATTGATATAGGTTCTCATGGCAATACAACATTGCAGCTTTATGCAACGCTTCCAGTTAGATTGTATCCCAATATGCTTATAGCACAGGTAAGTTTTTGGGTTCCTTTCGGAAAAATTGTTTTATATAAAGGGAAGTATCAAAACAGCAAAGGTCCTCAGGTGTCAAAATCTTGGCAAGATTAATTTTAAATACTATTGACTTTAAGTATTAATTATGAGTAAATTGATGCAGTTCTTCGACAACCTGAAAAAAGGAGATTTTATGAAATTCGAACCAGAAAAGTTCGAAAAGAAGTGGCAGGAAAGGTGGGAAGAGTCCAGCATTTACCGTGCGGATAGTTCTTCTAAAAAGCCTACTTGCTTTGTCGTGGATATGTTCCCATATCCATCTGGAAGCTCTATGCACGTTGGACACCCAAGAGGTTATGTGGGTACTGATGTGTACAGTCGCTTTAAGCGAATGAGTGGCTTTAATGTTTTGCACCCAATGGGCTGGGATGCCTTTGGTTTGCCAGCAGAAGAAACTGCTATCCAGAACAAGGAATACCCGACTGTTACCGTGAAACGTAACATCGAGAAATTCAAATCTCAGCTCATGATGTTGGGTCTTGGTTATGATTGGTCTCGTGAGATCAATACAACCGATCCGGCATACTATGTTCATACACAAAAAATCTTTCTGGAATTCTTCAGAAGAGGCTTGGCGCAAAACAAAACCATGGCTGTGAATTGGTGTCCTGAACTGGGTACTGTCTTGGCTAACGAGGATATTGTTGATGGCAAGAGTGAGCGGGGTAATCACCCTGTTTTCCAAAGGCCAATGCGCCAATGGATTCTCGCTATCACGCAATATGCGGATCGTCTCGTTGATGATTTGGCACTGTTGCCTCACTGGCCAGAAAAAATCAAGATTGCTCAGCGAAATTGGATTGGCAGGAGCGAGGGTCATGAATTTGACTTTTCCACTACTGCTAACGTCAATGTCCCGATTTTTACGACTCGCATAGAAACTCTCCCGGGTGCCACATTTTTGGTGTTGGCTCCGGAAAGCGACATTACTAGGAAGGTAGTGTCCTATGCAAAGAATCAAGATCAAGTTGAGCAGTACGTAGAGGTCACAAGTCAAAAGACGGATCTTGACAGGCAGTTGTCTCGTGAAAAGACGGGCGTAATCGTAGAAGGAGTCACAGCAAAAAACCCTTTCACTGGTATGCAAATACCGATTGTGGTTGCCGATTACGTGTTGTCCTCGTACGGAACTGGCGCAATTATGGCGGTACCAGCTCATGATGAGCGGGATGCCGAAATTGCAAAGGTTTTCAGTTTACCCCTGATTACCGTCATTGAGACCGGCAGGATGGTCAATGCGGATTCTCTTAACGGAGATACCGTAGAGGATGCTCGTGAAAAAGTCTCTGTGATGGTGGATGCAAAACCTAAAAAGCGATATAAAATTCGTGATTGGGTTTTTTCTCGGCAAAGATTCTGGGGCGAACCATTCCCGATTGTCTGGATCGAAGGCAGAGATAACTACGAGTTGCTCTCCCAGGGTCCCATTGGAAAATGGTTGCCTAACGAACCGGTGTTTTACGTTGATGGATTGATTGAACACTTCGCTGTTCCAGTGCTGCCGGAGTTTCTCCATGCAATGCGTCTCCCAGAAGTAGATTCTTATCAGCCGACAGGAACTTTGGAAGGACCACTGGCTGGTATCGACCAATGGGTCAAAGCATTTCTGAATCCTAAAACGGGAGAAGTGTCTAATCAATATAACGTTGATTGGATGCCTGTCCGTAGAGAAACCAATACCATGCCTCAATGGGCAGGATCTTCTTGGTACTGGCTGCGCTACATGGATCCTCATAATGAGAACGTACCCTTTTCGAAGGGATCTTCTCAATACTGGGGACCCGTGAATGTGTATGCCGGTGCTGATCATGCCGTTGCTCATCTTATCTATGCCCGTTTCTGGCATAAGGTGATGCAGGATGCTGGCATGGTTGACTTCTCTGAACCGTTTGAAAGACTGGAATTTCTGGGATACATCTTGGCGTCTGACGGATCAAAAATTTCAAAGAGAAAAGGTAATAGCCGCAGTCCAGAGGAGGTCGTGCAGCAGGTTGGTGCTGATGCTTTCCGTCTCTATGAAATGTTCATTGGTCCGTTTGAAAAACCAATTCCATGGAATGACGATGGCCTCATCGGATGTCGTCGTTTTCTGGAAAGGGTTTGGCGTTTGGCAGAAAAAGTGATTGAATCAAATCTTGCTGTGTCCAGCCCTGCTGTTACATCGTCTATCAACAAGTCGATACAGAAAGTGGGTAATGACATCGAGGTATTCAGGTTCAACACGGCAGTTTCCAGTATGATGACCTGCCTTAATGAAATTCAGCATAGCGACGTAGCTATTTCTGATTTTAAGGCCTACATCTGCTCGCTGGCTCCCTTTGCGCCACACATGACTGAAGAAATTTGGTCGATGGTGGGTCAAAAAGAGTCCATTCATGTTTCTTCATGGCCGAAAGCGACAGTTGAAGTGGGTCAAGATGGCAATGTTGTTTTGTCGATTCAGGTCAACGGTAAGCATCGTTCTAAGATCAGTGTGCCAAGGGATATCGAAGAAGATTCTCTGAAGACACTAGTTCTGAGCGATCAAAGCGTTCAAAGACATCTTTCGGGAAAGGAGGTTAAAAAAATTATTTACGTTTCTGGTAAAGCCGTAAATATTGTGATTTAAAGCTGTGCCACCAATACTTCGGTGTTGGTGGTTTTTCATTTATATTTTTGGCAAGGGGAGTAATGAATAATGGCGGCAGCCACCATTCTTTTGATGGACACTCCGGTCTATGTCCAAGTCAAATAGTGGTTGCGGACGGGGCTGGGTGCAGACAAATGTCTTGTACCCAGCCCTATTTAACTTTAAACAAATTTGCTATAACGAAAATATGAATACATTTTTACGTCCTACTGTTTTTAAAATTGTTTTTGCGTTTATAGGATTGTTAATCGTGGTTTTTGGCTGGCCAATGTTATATACCTTCACATCAACAATTACGGAAAATGGTGTATATCAAAATAACTTATTTATGAACGCAGTAAATAGTGCAATATTTATTATTTACTATCCTGTTTATGCGATATTGAATGTGGTCGATAATTTACCGCTTAGCATAGCCGTTAACTTAACATTTACTTTTTTAGAAACATATTTAATAAGTTGTATTATCTCAATGTTTTTTAATAAAAAATAAAGATTAAAGAACAGGAATCTGTCATCGGGCCTTTGGCGTGGGACGAAGCCCGCAAGGTGCCGGGAATCCAGGTTATTAGACCTGTTGCGCATTAAGGATTGTGACGAAAATTGAAAATTTCGAAGCTGGAAATGTGATAGAATTTTTTATCGTAGCCTGCGGCTACGGGAAAAAATTATAGCAAATTTCCAGCCGAAAGGTTCGATTTGCAGTAAATTCTTAATACGCAACAGGTCTATTAACCAAAAAAAAGGAGAGTTATGGAACAAACATTACCAAACCGCACTCCAAGTCTTGCTGGATTTGCCAATCTTGGGCAGGTTTCACAAAAAGTTTGCGAGCCGTAGCTACGGCTACGCCCCACAAACTTTTTGCTCCAAGCCGCCCAATATTGCCAAACCTGCGGCGACTTAAGTGCGGTTTGGTAATGTTTGTCCCATAGCGTTGCAAGAAGGCGATGCAAAACCTATTATTGATAAATTAGTGGCCCAATACGAAAGGCTGTTCGGCAAAGCGAGCCACGAAGCAAAAGACCTCCTGCGAAATAAGGATTGCAACGAAAACTAAAGATTTCAGGGCGGTAAATTTAATAGAATTTAGAGGTTTATGCTTGCCATAAGCTGAAAAATTATAGTAAATTTAACGCTGAAAGGTTTAGTTTGCAGTCAATTATTATTTCACAGGAGGTCTTTAGGCAAAGAAGCGGTGCAGGATTTACTGGCCGAAATGCAACCAGAGGAGACACCTTTGAGTTTGAGGTAAAAATTCTCAAACTAAACTAAAGAAATCTAATTAACCAAAAAAAGTGGACATAAAGTTGCTCCGTAGAAAACATCTCAAATATGGTATAATGGAGGTATGAAAACATCAAAATCTCCTAATGCGGTGGCGCGCACCGCATATGAAGGCGCGAAACGTTCGTTGCCAGCTTACCATCATATCAAGAGTCCTCATAAGTTTACCTAACACCAACTCGTGGCCTGTCTGGTGGTGAAGGAATTTTTTACCACTGATTACCGTGGTATCGAACAAATTCTCAAAGATTCAAGTGACTTGCGAAATATTCTAGAGCTATCAGAGATTCCCCACTATACCACATTCCAAAAAGCTGCCCAGCGATTAACTAGCAAGAAGACTCTCGACAAGCTGATTAAGGAAATACTTACCATGGCAATTGAGGGCAAAATCATGAAAAAGAATGTCGCTCTGTCCTCCATCGATGGTACAGGATTTGAATCTCATCATATCAGCGCCTATTTTGTAAAAAGAAAGGCAAAGGGACAAGAAATATATCAAATGACCACTTATACTACCTATCCTAAAGCCGGTATTATCTCCGATTGCGATACTCACTTGGTGATTGCTGGAATACCGGAACGTGGTCCATATCCTGATATTGTGCATTTTAAAAAAGCTATCATTGAAGCTGAAAAGAATATCCACCTGAAAGCATTAACCGCCGATGCCGGATATGACAGTGAAGCAAGTCACGTGTTCGCCCGGGAAGCCGGAACGGCAGACCGATTCCCAGCCGAAAGGCTCACGGATCGTGGCCGAAATCCAGCGACAGATCGTCGTGAACGGCGAAGATCGCGCTACTCAGCAGATCGGATGCCACAACGACAACTCGGGCGGCGGTCACAACGACAACTAGTTCGTTGTGGGAGCAGGCTCTTTACTGTCAAACAGGCCCCGGAACTTCATCGAAGTTTCGGGGCTATTAATTTATATAAAAACTGAAAAACTGAAACAACACAACTCTTTGACTTGGGCGGATTTTTTGTTAATATGATCAAATAAACATGAATCAAGATTGGGAATCAAAATTAATGACATTCGAAGAATATGCCGGAAAGAAACATGATCCGGTATATGTTTTTAATATAGAATTTGGTACTAAAAAAGTGATGTATTTCGGTGCCGAACATAGTCTCAATCCTGAAAGTCCAATGTTTTCTCGCATTGAGGAGGAATTTAAAAAAGCTGATCCTCAAATTGTATTTGTAGAGGGAATGTATTTTTCCCAAGGCGGAAAAGAAAGAGCAATCGAAAAATATAAAAATACCAATAGGGAATCTGTTATTAAAAATCACGGAGAATCAGTGTATGTTTTCAAATTAGCGACTGACGCCGGCATTGAAGTCGATTCTCCTGAATCTACATACAAAGATGAAATTGATTCTTTGATCGAAAAAGGATTTTCTAAGGAAGAAATTTTTTGCTTCTATGGTTATCGTCAAATCAATGGATTGCATCGTTTAACCGACAAATCTAAATTCACTGAAGAATTAACAAGATATATTTCAATTTTTCAAAGGGATAGCCAGTGGAAAGATTTTGATTATTCGGTGGAACATTTAGAAAAAATTGGGAAATCAGTTTGGGGAGAAACTCGAGGTGATATTATGACAAATGATGGATATCGGACAACGCCTGTTCCGCCGCCAGATAAAAAGTTATTTACAATTATTAATAGAATCAACCAAGAAGTAACTCATTTTAGAGATTGTAATGTCGTGCGTAGGATTGTAGAAGCCTTAAAAACCCACGATCGACTATTCATTATTTTTGGATCAACTCATGCTGTTATGCAGGAACCAGCTTTGAGATATTTGGCAGAAAGTTATGATAAAGAAGAAATTGGCTAAAGAACTAAAAAGATACAATCACATATGAAACGCATTGCAATTATCGGCCTTGCTGGGTCGGGAAAATCCACATTTGCCAATAGACTGGGGAAGGTGTTACAGAGAGGTTTACAGGACAGTCTCTTGCGCCGCTGCTGTAATAGACTATCAGACTAGGTTGCAAAAAAATTTGACAATGCCAAAAGTTTATTTATAATAAGCATATGATTAATATCACGGAGCAAAAATTAAAAAAAATTGTTAAAGAGAGCGTTAAAGAGGCAATGAAAACAGAGTTTATGAAGCTCAGGGCTTTCGGCGTACCTGAAATCTCAAAAGCGGAACAAGTGGATATCGAGAAAAGATACAAAAAACCATCACGCCACCTAGTTGAAATACGCAAAGTAAATTTATGAATTGGAAAATAGGTTTTTCTAAAGAATCTGTTTCTTTTTTAGATAAAAACGGCGATTTATCCAAGGAAAATGTGATTGATTTGGTGTTACGGGCAATTGGTATGTTTTCCGGGCATCGTATTAATATAGACATCAAAAAACTCAAAGGAGAATGGAATAATTTTTATCGAATCAGAAAGGGTAGGTTGAGGGTTATAGTTTCTTTTGACTTTGAAAGTCGTTCTGTTCTTATTGAAAGAATTGATTGGCGAGGAAGCGCATATAAGTAGATATAAAATTTTATTCTTCAGTGGTGAAAAGGATATTATAAACCGACTTGTAGCCCAATACGAAAGACTGTTTGGCAAAGCATCACACGAAGTCTGTGCAGGACATTCTGGCTGAAATGAGCCCGGAAGAGATACCAGCGAGTTTGAAGTAATATCATTATCACAGCGGCGGC
>MHPA01000021.1:7137-8759 GCA_001820255.1 Candidatus Staskawiczbacteria bacterium RIFCSPLOWO2_01_FULL_38_12b
GTGGTACAATGAATTTGTCGCTAGCGGTTTTTTTTGAGAATCATTGTTTATTGGAGCGAAGGCAAAAAAGATAATACGCTAAAACTACCATGCTTAATTTATTTAATAGAAACAAAAAAATAACCGAGGAGCTCTATGAGCATAATCTGGAGCTTGCCGTAAAAAATAAAACCCTTTCCCTTCTTGAAAAGCTCTATCAAACCAGCATTTTAACCTTGACCCCAAAAGAAGAGGCAAAAGAGATTGCCGATGCTATCCGTAAAGATTTAAGCCTTGAATTAGTCGGCCTGTTTGTATTTGAAAAAGAAACAGATTCTCTTAATCCGCTTGTTTTTTCTAAATCGGAACGTTTGGTAAGGATTTTATATAAGCTGGGGTTTCTTTTCCACGATATTGCGATAAAAGACATTTCAAAACGTGAGTTTTTTAAAAAAGTAGTGCATGGAAGGGAATATGCTATTACTAACGATTTGGAAGAAGTATGGAAGGAGCTTATTACTTCGGAGCACTTAAGGCAAATAAAAAAAGAATCACACATTAAGACAATATTGCTTTACCCGCTGATTATGGGCAATGAGGTATTTGGCGTATTGCTTCTTGGATTTAATCGAGATTACGAGACGCTCAATGCTTTTGAAAAAGCGTCTATAAAAAGTTTTATCAATGTGATAGCGCTGTTGCTTGATAAAGCCTATCTTTATAAAAATTTACAAGATTCTTATGAAATAACAAAAAAAGCATATGCTGTTGAAAAACAAGCCAAGGAGGAATTAGAAAAATTGGATAAAATAAAAAACCAATTTCTGGCGCAAACCCAGCACGACTTGCGCACCCCGCTGGGAATTATCAGGGATTACTGCGATTTGCTAATGGATGGGACGTTTGGCAAACAAGGCAAAAAATCAAAGGATGCCATCAAGAGAATTCAAGTAGTGGCGGAAAATAAAATAAAAGACGTTAACAACTTTTTAGATACCACGCAATTCCAGCTGGGTAAAAAAGTGGTGTTATTGGCGCCAGGTGTTGCATTAAATCCCATTTTAGAAGAAGTGGTTGCCGGACTTGAGTTTCAGGCAAAGTCCAAAGGAATTTATTTGACGTTGGAAAATCCGCTCGCCCTTGCAAAAGGATCTGCTGGGATGAAAGAAGCCTTAATTATTATCAGGGCTGATCGGGAAAAGTTAAAAGCGGCATTGTTTAATGTTATTGATAACTCTATAAAATATACTCCCAAGGGCGGCGTGCGGGTAAAAATTGAAGACGGAGATACGGTAAAAATTACGGTTTCTGATACGGGTATCGGTATCCCGAAAGAAAAACTTCAAACCTTATTTGATACCGCCTTTGAAAGGGGAGAGGAGGCCAAAAAAACGTTTGCTACCGGCCGCGGGATCGGGCTTTATTTGTCCAGTCAGATTATTAAAGCTCATAACGGCAAGGTTTGGGCGGAGTCGGAGGGCGAAGGAAAAGGATCGGTGTTTCATATAGAGTTGCCTATTAACAAAGATTCGCATTAATAGGCGGACTTAACCCATTGATTAAGCCATCTAATAAAGGTCGGGAATATAGTTAATCGTTTATTAAGGTTATTATATGAACGAATCACATAGTAAAAAAGTGCT
>MHPA01000021.1:8789-27508 GCA_001820255.1 Candidatus Staskawiczbacteria bacterium RIFCSPLOWO2_01_FULL_38_12b
GCTTTTAAAACAAGGTCTTCAAAACCAGGGGTTATTAGCTGTGGTTGCAACAACAGGACAAGAAGGATTGGTTCTTGCCCAAAGCCAAATGCCAGATTTGATTATGATAGATATTGATTTGGGGCCGGAATCGGAAATGGATGGAATTACGATGGCCCAAAAAATAAAAGAAAAGGGGATTGGGCTGGCCACGATATTTTTAACCAATTCAAAAGACCTGGATAATATTGGAAAAGCGATAGAAGCGGCGGGCAACGCAGGATATATTGTTAAATCTGATACACATATAGATGAGGTTGTCAGTATGGTAAAAGATAAGTTGCACATATCGTAGTGCAATGCATATTATTGTAAAAAATACAAAAATACGTTATACTATTTTTGTATGGAAGAAATTTCTTTAAAGGCGCAGGAAATATTTAATCTTGGCAGTTTTGGGGTTACCAATAGCCTGTTTTCCACATTGGCAGTTTCTTTGGCGTTGATTATGACGGCTTTTATTGCCCGCAGTAAAATAAAGCTGGTTCCGGGAACCATTCAATCGGGCGTGGAAATGAGCGCCGAGTGGCTGTTGGGATTAATGGAAGGCATGCTCGGTTCCGCTAAAAAAGCCGAGCAATATTTTCCGCTCGTTGCTACCATATTTTTGTTTATCATGGCGTGCAATCTTTCTGGAATATTGCCGGGAGTCGGCTCTTTTTTTATAGAACAGGGGGGGCAGGACGTTCCTTTGTTTCGTTCTCCTGCCGCCGATTTGAATTTTACCTTGGCTTTTGCAGTGATTTCCGTGATAATGACTAATTTGATAGGCATGGCGGCAGCGGGGGTATTGCCGCATATAAGCAAATTTATTAATTTTTCAAATCCCATCAATTTTTTCATAGGAATACTAGAGCTGGTTTCGGAATTTGCTAAGATTATTTCTTTATCGTTTCGGTTGTTTGGCAATGTGTTTGCCGGAGAAGTGTTATTGACGATTATTTTTTTCTTAGTGCCCTATGTTATTCCTTTACCCTTTTTGTTTTTGGAAATTTTTGTCGGCATGGTCCAATCATTTGTGTTTGCTATGCTTACGCTGGTTTCCATATCACTGCACACGGCACTGCACGAAGAACACTAAATAAATAAAAATAATTATTAAATTTTTAATTTTGTAATTTTATAAATAATTTTTTAATGAATTAATTTTTAAACCCATCGTGTTTAGAAATTAGAAAATTTAGATATTATTTAGAAATTAGAAATTAAAAATTAAAAATTCAAAAACATGGATATAGATCAAGTTCGTTTATGGGCAACGGTGGGTGTTATCGCTATTGGCACGATAGCTCCGGCGCTTTCGATCGGATGGATAGGTTCCACCGCTTTAAAATCAATTGCCAGAAACCCTGAAGCCGGTTCAAAAATTCAAACCGCAATGATTTTAGCAATCGCATTTGCGGAAGCTATTGCTGTGTACGCTTTGGTGGTTGCTTTGGTGGTAAAATTCGTAGTGTAGGAGTAATCACGAATATACGAATCAGAGATAATATACAAATCACGCCGATTCGTATATTTGTAGAATTTGTATATTTGAGAATATTAGTATATTCGTGACCATTCCAATGAAAAATGGAGTCAGGAAGCATATTTGAACAACTTGGAATACACTGGCAGCTTTTGTTAAGTCAAGCGGTGAATTTTTTCATTCTTTTGATTATTTTAAGAGTCTTTGCTTACAAACCCCTTTTAGCAGTTATTAAAAAAAGGAATGAAAAAATAAAAGAAGGGCTGCAAAAAGCGGAGGAAGCCGAGGCAAGATTAAAAGAAGTGGATATTATTGCGAAAAAACACTTGCAAAAAGCAGATCAGGAGGCAATGGAAATAATTAAAGCTACCCAAAAAAAAGCGGAAACCTTACAGCAGTCTTTGCAAAAAGAAACAGAAGACCGTCAAAAAGAATTGATGGCGCAGGCAGAACTGGCATATTTGCGCCAGCAAGAGCAGGCAAAACAGCTGGTGTTTAGCCAGGCGATGGAATTAGTTAAAAAAACTATTATGAAAACCGTTGAATTAAAACCCGAAATAATAGACGAAGCGTTAATTAAAAAAGCGGTTTTACAAGTAAAAGATGAAATATAAGCCAAGAATGTACGCACAAGCTTTGGCAGACTCCATTATAGGAAAAAGAGCGGACGGCAAAAAAATTGCTGTGAATTTTTTAACACTTTTAAAAAAAAACGGCGAACTTAAAAAAGCCAAAGAAATTTTAACCTTGGTTCAAGCTCTGCTCTTAAAAAAGACGGGAAATAAAAAAGTTATTTTTTTAACGGCGCGCAATATTGATGTAAAGCCCCTGATGGATTCTTTTGTGAAAAAAGGAGATAGCGTGCAACAGAAAATAAACCCCCATATTGTCGCAGGGGTAAAAATAATCGTTGATGATAATAAACAGTTGGATTTGTCGCTGTTGCACAAATTAGAAAATATATTTTAAGAAATTGGAGTAGTCGCGAATATACAAATACTCACAAATATACAAATATGAACGGACGTCGTAGTTTGTATATTCGTATATTATCTTGGATTCGTATAGCACCTGCGGGGATGCCCTGCTGGTCAAGCGTGATTACTCCCAAATAAATGAGCAATGAAATGTTAGATAAAATAAAACAGGCCATTGAGGGGTATCAAGACGATCCAAAATGGGAAGAAATCGGAACGGTTACTGAAGTGGGCGATGGCATTGTAAAAATATCCGGGCTTGCCAATGTGCAAAGCCAGGAGGTTTTGAGTATTGAGGCACAAAAGCATAAAATCCAGGCCGTGGTATTAAACTTGGAAGAAGATTCGGTGGGTGCTTTGGTGCTTGGTGAATTTTCTTCTATTAAGGCGGGTAATACCGTAAAACGCACAAAACAACTTTTATCAATTCCGGTTGGCGAGCAACTATTGGGCAGAGTAATAGATCCACTGGGAAATCCGCTGGATGGCAAAGGGCCGTTATTTTCTGCCAATGAAAAAATCCAATATAACTTTTTAGAAAACGATGCGCCAAATGTGCTGGCCCGCGAATCAGTAAATTACCCTTTGCATACGGGCATTAAAGCCATTGATGCTATGATTCCTATTGGCCGCGGCCAGCGGGAATTAATCATTGGCGACCGCGGAACTGGAAAAACCGCCATTGCCCTGGATATGATTATCAACCAGTCAAAGTCTTCTGATAACCCAGTTATTTCTATTTATGTTGCGATTGGACAAAAAGAATCCAAAATCGCCAAAATGGTGGAAACGTTAAAAAAACATAACGCTTTTAAAAATACCGTTATCGTTTCAGCTCCGGCTTCAAGTCCTGCATCTAGCTGGTATTTGGCGCCATTTGCCGGATGTGCTGTGGGTGAATATTTCCGTGACAAAGGGCAGGATGCTTTGATTATTTATGACGATTTATCAAAACATGCCTGGAGTTACCGGCAAATTTCTTTGTTACTAAGACGTCCGCCGGGAAGAGAAGCCTATCCGGGAGATGTGTTTTATTTACATTCTCGGCTTTTGGAGCGTGCGGCAAAATTATCTAAAGAAAATGGTGGAGGATCGTTGACTGCCATACCCATTATTGAAACACAATTGGGTGATGGCACGGCTTACATTCCTACCAATGTTATTTCCATTACCGATGGGCAGATTTATTTAGAATCCGATTTATTTTACCAAGGCACACGGCCGGCGGTAAACGTGGGATTGTCGGTTTCGCGCGTGGGGTCAAGCGCCCAAACCAAAGCCATGAAAAAAGTGGCGGGAAAATTACGATTGGAATTGGCGCAATTTCGCGAACTTCAAACCTTTGTGCAGTTTGCTTCAGACGTTGACCCTGAAACCCGCGAAAGAATTCATAAAGGCAGAATTATGACCGAAGCATTAAAGCAGTCTGATTTAAATCCTTTTCCTTTTGAAAATCAGGTTATTGTTTTGTACGCCGCACTTAACGGATATTTTAATAAATTCCAGCCCGAAGAAATCCAAAAAATCGAAGCCAAATTTTTGGAATATGTAAAAGATTTACATGGCGATGTGTTGGATTCATTGAAAAAAGAACGGGCAATAACCGATGAAATTGAAAAGAAATTAAAAGAGGTGATTGTGAAGTTTGTGGATTCGGTAGATTAAAAATTTTGTAAAAAATAACCCCCTAGTAACTTCACTAGAGGGTAAGGGAAAAGGTTAGTTGCGTGCGTCGTAGATTTCTGACCCCTTGTTTTCCCTGCAATCGTGGGAGCAGAAACGGGAGACCATCTTGCCCTTTCTGTCGTAGCAGACGATTGAATTCTCGCCATGGACGATCTTTTTGCCGCAAGGCAGATAGCCGCAAGAGGTCTTTTTGCCCATGAACACTTCTTCAACGATTGAGCGCTTATCCATTTTACACCTTTTCCTAGTTACCTATCTTAGTTCTGCACCGAGCAAAAATAAGATAGGTTGTTCTTGTGTGCTAAATATTATGTATCATTAAAAAAAAGTTTTGTCAAATGGAATCAGTCCAGAATTTAAAAAAGAGAATAAAAAGCATTGGTCCCGATGTTGGTTTGCCGGCATACGAGGATCCTCGATAAATTTTCAAAAAAATTTATCGGGATAATATCAATAAAATTACCAGAAATTGGGGGCAGGTACAATTTAATCAAAAAACAATTATATGAGTGCCAATAATTTACTAAAAATATATAGTAAACTAATTAAGGGAAAGAAAAAGTGGGTTGTTGAACATCATGATTTTGAGTGTGGGAATCTCGGTGATAAATTTAAAAAATGCGACACTCTAGAAAAAGCGGTAGAAGAAGCAAATGCGTTTATGCAAGAAAATGAAGTTGAATATGGGTTAAGTATTTCACCGGAATAAATAATCAATAGCTGGTAAAAATGGAACATAAAAAAGAAAACAATTTTGCCTATATTGATGGAGCTAATTTACACAATAGTGTACTGCAATTAGGATGGAAGTTGGATTATAAAAAATTCAGAGTATGGTTGCAACACAGGTATCATGTAGTTAATGCATACATATTTATCGGTCT
Organism: Candidatus Staskawiczbacteria bacterium RIFCSPLOWO2_01_FULL_38_12b; assembly: GCA_001820255.1. GTDB lineage: Bacteria > Patescibacteriota > Minisyncoccia > Minisyncoccales > Staskawiczbacteraceae > VGLO01. The sequence goes on from MHPA01000021.1 coordinate 13,844, forward strand.
TATTGTTGAAAATAAAAATCTATATGTGTATTTGCAAGAGGCTGGTTTTATTTTAGTGTATAGGGAAATAACCTATGATGGAACTGGAAAAGTGAAGGGAAATTGTGACGCCTTATTGGTATTAAAAACCGTGTGTAATTTTTACGAAAAAAACTATGATAAAGCAGTAATTGTTGCGAGCGATGGAGACTACGCTGAATTAGTACAATTTCTAAAAGAAAAAGAGGCATTACGCATGGTGGTTTCGCCAAACAACAAATGTTCCTATTTATTGCGAAAGCAAAATATACCATTATTGTATATAGATACCCAGCGTAAAAAGGTAGAACGCATCAATAAGTCTGCTTTGTAAAAGAAAAAGCCCCCGGTAAGGACTTAGCCTCACAAGGGTCTCTTTCATATGAATTAACTTAATTATAGTCAATTAAAAATCTTTGTCAAGTAGTTATGGAATCCCCGCAAAGTTTAAAAAAGAGAATAAAAAGCATTGGTCCCGATGCCGCTACGGCGGCATACGAGGGTCCTCGATAAATTTTCGTAAAAATTTATCGGGATAATATCAATATAATCATGGAGAACACTCAAAGCATTAAAAAGCGCCTAAAAAGTATTTCCAATATAGGGAAAATTACCAAAGCCATGGAATTGGTGGCCGCCACCAAAATGCGCCGATCGCAAGAAATCGCGCTGGCTTCGCGCCCTTATGCTTTTGCGGCTTTGGATTTACTTGCCAATGTATCGTTGTTAAGCAAAAATGACTTATCGGAGCTTTTACAAAAACGTAAAACAAAAAAAGTTCTTTTTGTTTTAGTAGCTTCCGATAAAGGGTTAGCCGGGGCATTTAATAGTTCAATATTTAAAAAATTCGAGCAATCGGTCAAAAAAGAATCTTGGAGGGTCAGACCCTCCAAGGATTTGGAAGGTCCGACCCTCCAAACTGCTCAGACGGCTCAAGTAGAAAACTTTTACGTTGCCGTTGGTGAAAAATCATTTAATTATTTATTAAAAAAAGGATTACATGTCGTTAGGAAATTTACTAACGTGGGGGATTTTACCACGACAGAACAGGTTCAACCGTTATCCGATTTTTTGGTGGAAGGTTATTTGAAAGGCGATTTTGATAAAGTTATTGTCTTTTCAACCCATTTTAGGTCTGCTTTAAAACAGGAAGCATTAACCCGCGAAATGTTGCCAATTACATTTAATTCTTTACAAGAAACGGTCAGAGAAATTATCCCTGATAAAGGAAAATTTGCAGAGATGATAAAAGAGCAGAATATAAGTTTTGTTTCAGATAAAAGTAAGCTACCAGAGTATTTGATAGAACCTTCGGCAAAAGAAGTTTTAGATAATTTAGTAAAACACTTATTTTTTATGCAACTATATCACTTGGTTTTGGAAGCGAACGCATCAGAGCACGCCGCTCGCAGAATGGCGATGAAAACCGCTTCGGATAACGCCAGTGATTTGGGGCAAGCTTTGAATTTACAGTATAATAAGAGTCGCCAAGGAGCGATTACCAATCAGATTATTGAAATTATTGCGGGGGCGGAGTCACTATCTTAATTTGAAATTTGAAATTTACAATTTGAAATTTGCCTGCCTGTGTGCGAACGCACGCAGACAGAAAATCAATTCTAAAATTATTAAATTTTAAAAACTATGTCAAAAGAAAGGGGGCCTGATGCTCAAGAGCAAGAACCAAATTTTGAGGAAGCCAAGGCAATGATTGTTGATTTCTATGATGGTCGCATAGCAAAAAATAGAGAAGTTTTGGTAGAACATTTTAAGAGGGCTGGAATAGTGCAACAGGAGTTAAAAAATCTTGATTCTGAGACAAGGCGTCTTTATGAAGAAGCTATGTCGTCTGCAGATCTTGTAGGAATTTCAATGGAGTTGATAAATATAGATAAAGCAGTATTAGAAAAAGCACAAGCGATAAGTGCTACGGCCGATCTTGATTATTTTCTAGAAACCTTAGGCAGGGAAGTTGTAAGATTTGAATCTCCAGAACAACCCGAACATGAGATTCTTTCTATGGTTAGTGCGCATGCAGAGGCACTTGAAGGCGAAACAAGAGACTTTTGGAATTCAATAATGGCAAAAGAACGAGGTGAAATCCAGAAGAAAATGGACATAATAAGAGCAATAGAAGTAATAAAGTCAAAAATATGAATAAAGGAAATATTGTACAAATTATAGGTCCCGTGGTGGATGTGGAATTTAATGAGGGTGACGCTCTACCGGAAATTTTTAACGCATTAAAAATTTCCGGGCCTAAAGGCCAAGTCACCTTGGAAGTAGTAAAGCATTTGGATTTAAAACGGGTGCGGGCTATTTCTTTGCAATCAACTGACGGCTTGATGCGTGGATTGGAAGTTGTGGATTCTGGTAAACAAATTGAGGTGCCAGTTGGGCCAGAGGTTTTGGGAAATATTTTTAATGTTTTGGGCGAAACATTAAATAAGTCGGAAAAGAAGTTTTCTAAACATTTACCAATTCACCGCCAGGCCCCTGCGTTTACTGAGCAAGCAACCAAAACCGAGGTGTTTGAAACGGGAATCAAGGTTATTGATTTAATCGCACCGTTTATTAAAGGTGGGAAAATCGGATTATTTGGCGGAGCCGGCGTGGGAAAAACGGTACTGTTGATGGAGTTAATTCGTAATGTGGCTGAAGAGGGCGGAGGAGTTTCGGTATTTGCTGGAGTTGGTGAAAGGACCAGAGAAGGAAATGACCTATATATGGAAATGAAAGATTCGGGCGTTTTAAATAAAACCGCATTGGTGTATGGTCAAATGAACGAAGTGCCGGGAGCCCGTGCGCGTGTGGCTTTGAGTGCTTTAACGATGGCCGAATATTTCCGCGACCAAGAAGGCAAAAATGTGTTATTTTTTATTGATAATATTTTCAGGTTTTCACAAGCGGGCTCTGAAGTTTCAACGCTTTTGGGCAGAATGCCATCGGCCGTTGGGTACCAGCCAACTTTGGCGCAAGAAATGGCGGAATTGCAAGAAAGAATTACCTCAACGCAAAAAGGATCTATTACATCGGTGCAAGCGGTGTATGTACCGGCTGACGACATTACCGACCCGGCTCCAGCCACCACGTTTTCACACTTAGATTCTACGATTGTATTAAACCGGGCTTTAACCGAAATTGGAATTTATCCGGCAGTAGATCCTTTGGCTTCCACATCCAGCGCTCTGGACCCAAAAATCGTCGGGGAAAAACATTACCAAACCGCCCGAGGCGTGCAACTAACTTTACAAAGATACAAAGATTTGCAAGATATCATTGCTATTTTGGGTATTGAAGAATTGTCCGATGAAGATAAAAAAGTGGTAAGCCGAGCCCGAAAAATTCAGCGGTTTTTGAGCCAGCCCGTGCACGTTGCGGAAGTATTTAGCAATATTCCGGGAAAATATGTGAAATTAGAAGATACCATTAATGGATTTTCAGAAATTTTGGAGGGCAAACATGATGACGTACCCGAGGAGAATTTTTATATGAAAGGAAGCATTGAGGAAATTATTTCATAATTTCTAAATTATTCTCATTATTTTAATTGCTCTAATTATTCTAAATAATGTCCCATTCTTGAAAATTTTTTGACATTGGGACTTAGGATTTGATTAGGTTAATTAGTATAATTAGGTTAATTAGATTAATTGCAGTGAAACTATCTATTTATAGTTTAAAAAAAATACTGTTTGCCGGCGAGGCTAGTCTTTTAAATTGTAAAACAGTAATGGGGGAAATCACCGTGCTTGATAATCATGAAACTTATATCGGCGTATTAACCGCTGGAGTGATGAAAATAGTGGAAACGCCCTTCGGTAAAACTCAGGGTAAAGAGCATTTTTTTGAAATCAGTTCAGGGTTTTTGGAAGTTAGAGATGGTAACGAGGTTCGCTGTATGGTTGAATAGAAAACACCAAAAAGAAAAATAATTCAAGCCACGCATCTAGTAGATACAGCTTTTTTAAGTATTTATGGTAGAATGAAAGCATAATAGACCTGTTGCGTAATAAGGTTTTACTGCAAATTGCATCTTTTGGCGGCAAAGGTGCTATAATTTCTCAGCTTAACTAAAGCTAAACCTCCAAATTCTATCACCTTTGCCGCTTCAAAATCTTCAATTTTCGTACGAAACCTTATTACGCAACAAGTCTAATAATTATGGAAAATTCTATACCTAACATTAATCAGGTTTCCGTGTCGGGAGGCGAGCAATCATATTATCCGCTGGGGAAAATAACCCTTTTTTTACTTATCTTAAAACGAAGTGGTACGTTTTTTGCGCTTTTATTCTTGTTATTTGTTAGTTTATTTTTTTTAAATTATATTCCTCCTGCATACTTTAAAGATTTTGTCGCTGTCCTCTTTGCGTATTTTTTCTTAATTTCATTTGTATTACTGGCCACTTATTGCCTGGGTTATCTTGAATATTTCCGCTACGGGATTTTTATCGGGGAAAGGAATTTAAAAATAAAAAGGGGATTGTTTTCCACTGAGGAACTGGGAGTGCCTTACCGGCGTATCCGTGACGTAAAAGCCAAGCGGAGCATTATTGACCAGATTTTTGGCGTAAGCAATTTAATCGTAGTGCTTTCTGACTTTGAAGAAGAAGATACATCGGAAGAATCGATTATTTTTTTGCCTTCTTTAAGCCAAAAAATCGCAGCGGAAATCCAAAACAGCATTTTGCGCAGGTCCCAGGTTGAGCAGATAAATTTATTGGGCGGCCAAAAATTTCAGTAATTGTTAATAGACCTGCTACGTAAAGATTTTCCTATTGCAATAACAAAATTTCAACTGCAAATTCGCTATAATTTCTCGGCTTGCCACAAGGGCAAACCTCAAAATTCTACCTGTCTGCTTTCGCACAGGCAGATCAAATTTTCGTTCTGAAATTTTACTATTTCATCACGGAAATCTTTACACAGCAGGTCTAATGTAAAAAACCGCCAGGTACCATATGGTGCTGGCGGTTTTTTTGTTTGGGATGCTTAGGCCTCGTCCATTAGTATAAGTATCCCCAGGTTTGCAATTTATCAGAATCTTCGCCCCATCCAATGCCGATATCAGTTCTGAAAAACATGTTTTGGAGCAGTACGTTTTCAAGGCGGCCGTATACCTGTTTTCTTGCGTCTTCTACGGTAACTCCGGAACCAGTAACTACTAACGCATATCCGCTTTCTCCAGCTATTTTCCAATTTTCGTCTACCAATTTTACGTCTCCTAAATGCATGCCTTCAAGATTCGGTTTTTTAAAAATAATAGATAAATCCCTGTAAATATCCATTTCAGATTTATCGTAATATGGATATGGTGGGACAGCGCAGCAAACACCAACTTGAAAACCCTTTTTTGTTTTGAGTTCATAATTATTTCCCGATGCAATATGGTATAAAAAATCTCCCCATTGACTTGAAACTCCTTCCATTTGCACAGAAATGGTTGGGTATCCGAAGCGGCAGGTAAATTCAAGAGGATAAATTCCGCGACCGTTGGCGATGCAGTTAATATCTATATATCCAACATATCCTGATTTTTTAATATCGTCCTTCATTTTTTCTAACGTTGTCCTGAAAATGGTATTGGAACCCGACCAATACATTAAGGTTCCCATTTCTCCTGTAAAAGGCCCAATTTCCCCTGGAAACAGTTTTTTATGCTCAAAATTAACATTAATAGGATAGATAAAATCATTTCCATTAAAAAAAGCACCGACAGCAATTTCTACTCCTTGTGCAAACTTTTGTAATTGGAATTGCTTAACATTTTTTTCTAATACTTTTTTGTTAGATCTGATTATTTCATAGATATCTTTTCCGTCTTCGTCTTTACCTAAAAATAAAAGATTTTTTCCAGCCGATTCAACAAATTCCGAAGGTTTAAAAACGTAGCGGCCAGGATTTTCTTCAATAAATTTTAAAGCAGAATTGTAATCTGAAAAATCCCAGTGGGGGAGAATGACCATTCCGACTCTTTTCATTTCTAACTGGCCAAATTCACGATCTTTTTCAAGTCTATCGGTATACCCGCTTCCTCCGACAACTAATTTACCTTTTTTTCTTAACTCGTCCGCTTCTTCTCCAAATCCAACATCGTCAAAAACGACTACATCCGCCCAATCAATAAATTGTTTATAATCATCAACCTTTTCTAAAAATCCATTATAAACATCTTTATCATAATCTGCTTTTACATAAATTTTTACCAGATGCCCCTCTTTTTTAATTTGCCAAGCCAAATCTCCTGACAAACTTTCCCAGCTTATAAATAAAAACTTTTTTTGGGGTACGGCCTCATGATTATTCCCGTTTTGCTTGTTTTCCATTTGATTATTTTTTATTAAGAAACTGTTTAATAAGTCGCTTTTGAGGTGTAGACCAAATGTAGACTTATTAAACAGTTTCTAAGTATATTTTTCATCGTACGTTGCGTAGGCAACGGTTAGTTCCCCCCCCTTTTTTATTTTTTTTAAGGTAATAAAATTTTCACCATCATTAATTGTTTTTACATTCGGATGCCTTGAATCATTTAAAAAATAAGATATATCCATACCATTGAGGCCTGAATCAGATATATAAACGCTACCATCTTTATGGATGACAAAAAAACTATCAATTAAAGACAATATTTCTTTTCCCAAAATTTTAAGTTCTGAAATTTGAAACTTATGCCACTTCTGTTTTTTTACTCCTTTAAATGGGTTAATGCCTTTTGGTATATTTTTAATGGCGAAAACCCCCACGCCTTCTACTTTAGATGGTTTCAATCTGCAGTAAGTGTTTTTTAAATTTTCTAAAATTCTTATTTTTTGTTTTATCATTTTCTTATTGTATCATTAAAAAAAGTATTTACAAAAAAAATCCGCCAGTGGCGGATTTTTTTGTTAACCGTTAAGGTAATTATCGGTTAAATTTTTGAGGCTTGTTTTTTGACCAGCAGTCTCGGCAATAGATTGGCCTGTCTGGAGCTGGTTCAAAAGGCAATTCGGTGATTTCTTTTCCGCAATCACTGCATTTCCAATTTCCTTTCACCATTTCTCTTGGACCGAAACTTCCTCGGTTTTGATTACTAAATTTTGAATCGAACATTTATTTGCTACTAATTTTTAATAACTTTTATATAAAATATACTTAATTAGTAGTTTGAAGATAATATGACGACCTTTCTCTATGAATACGTTTTATGGTAAGCATAGGATTATGACGAAAAGCCGTAATATTATTTGACGACTTATAGTCTAATACCATTGTACTCCTTATTGACAAGATGTCAAGTTGTTACTATTAATGCGAATCTCGTTTGGCAAAAGTAAAAAGACTTTTCGGTCTCTTTGTGGATAATTTTGAGGATGGGGCAAATTTACTGCGGTAAATTGTGCCTCGCATCCCGCCCGCCAACTTCGTAAAAATGTGTTATGCGTAGGCAAGCTACAAAGATGTGGAAAATTTGTTGCGACAAATTTGTCCACATCTTGACCTAAACATTTTTCCAAAGCTGGCAACAAAATTCTCTAGGTCGGGGCGAATTTGTTGCGACAAATTGCGCCTCGCGACCCTACACAACTAACTCCGATTGCCAAACGAGATTCGCATTATTATCCGTTGATTTTTTACCAGTTTTAGCCTATATTTATAGTATGCATACAAAAAAAATACTAGTAATTTTAGCTGTGGGAGCGGTAATCGGCTTGTTTTTTGTTTTCTGGCCAAAAGGAAATTTACGAGCTCCGGTAGCCCCAAAAATTTCCGGCATTGAAATTTTCGGGCCCAAAGAACATGATGCGGTTTCGTCTCCTTTAAAAATAACCGGCAGGGTGAATGGCAATGGCTGGACGGGCTTTGAAGGCCAGGTGGGGACGGTAAGATTATTGGATTCAAACGGCAATCAGTTAGCGTTGGGAATTTTAACCGCAACCACTGATTGGATGGCACTGCCCACAAATTTTGAAACAGACCTGTATTTTGATTATCCGGGCGACGGCCAGGGCCAGCTTGTTTTTTATAACGAAAATGCCAGCGGGGAACCGCAAAGAGATAAAACATTTACCCTGCCAGTGGTATTGCAAAAAAGTTCCAGTGAAAAAACAACCGTGAAAATATATTTTAATAATGCGTCAGATATTGATTCTTGCGACAAAGTGTTTTCTGTGGAAAGGACGATGCCAAAAACAACACTGGTCGCAAGGGCCGCATTAACACAGTTATTGGTTGGCCCCACCAACATGGAAAAAAACGCCGGGCTTTTTACCAATATCAATAGCGGTGTTACTATTCAAAGTTTAACCATAGAAAACGGCGTTGCCAAGGTTGATTTTAACCAACAACTGCAAGAAGGGGTTGCCGGGTCATGTAAGGTGATTGCGATAAGGGCTCAAATTACAGAAACGTTAAAACAATTTCCTTCAGTAAAAAGCGTTGTAATTTCCATTGATGGTAAAACAGAAGACATTTTACAGCCTTGATAAGGAGTAATCACGAATATACGAATTTACGATAATATACAAATTTTACCAATATACGAATGTGTGCGGACGACGTAATTTGTATATTGGTAAAATTCGTATATTTGGACGTATTTGTATATTCGTGACTACTCTATTTTATGCAATTTCATATTTCAAAAAAATCAAAACTTTCCAATGCCCGCCTGGGGTTTTTGGAAACAAACCACGGGGTCGTTGAAACTCCCTGTTTGGTTCCGGTGGCCACTCAAGGCGTAATTAAAACACTAACCAGCGAAGAGGCAGAACAAACAAAATCCCAAATGTTAATTGCTAACACATTTTGGCTACATTTAAAGCCCGGAGAAAAGATTTTAGAAAAAGCGGGTGGAATTCATAAATTTATGAATTGGAAAAAACCGCTGATGACCGATTCGGGCGGCTTTCAGGTGTTTTCATTGGGATTTGGCCAGGATTTGAATGTGGGTAAAATAATGAATGCAAAGGACCGGATGGGGTCGGATGCGGATCTTCGGGCGGAAATTAAAATCGGTTCGCAGCCCAAAAAAATAAAAATCAGGCAGGACGGGGTTTTTTTTCGTTCTCCCATTGACGGCCGGGAATTGTTTATTGGTCCTAAGGAATCGATTGCTATCCAAGAAAAAATCGGTGCGGATATTATTTTTGCTTTTGATGAATGCACAGCTCCTTTGGCTGATTATGAATATACAAAAAATTCGTTATTAAAAACTCATGAGTGGGCGAAAATCTGTTTGAAGGTTAAAAAGAGCAAACAAGCGCTATATGGCATTGTTCAGGGCGGAAGATTTAAAGACTTGCGCACTGAAAGCGCAAAATTCATTGCGTCGCAGGATTTTGACGGATTTGGCATTGGCGGGGAATTTGGCAACGATAAAAAAATAATGTCACAAATGCTCCATTGGGTGGTTGGAGAATTGTCGGAAAAAAAACCAAGGCATCTGCTTGGTATCGGACAATTGGATGATCTGGAAAAAATCATCAAAGTCGGCGTTGATACTTTTGATTGCACGGTTCCCACCCATTATGCCCGCCGTGGAATTGCATTTACCAGCGAAGGCAAGTTGAATATGAAACAGGTGAAATTTTTAAAAAAACGCGAACCACTGGATACAGGATGTGTGTGCAATGTGTGTTTGAATTACAAAAAAGATTACATCTGCCATTTATTAAGGGCGGGGGAGTTGACCGCATTAAAATTGTTGACCTTCCATAATTTGTGTTATTTTAATAATTTTGTGGAAGAAATCAGGGCTAAAATAAAAAAAGGGGAGATTTGATCTTTTAAAATATAACCATCTTAACGTACCAGTCAACCCATTTTTAAAGGAGGGTTTAATGCTTACGATAAGAAAGATGAGGGAAAAAAGAAATTTTGAATCTTTTTACCAGCGCGAAGGATGTTTTGCCTTATTTCCTCCTATAGAATTGCGGTGTAAAAATAACCTTGGCATAATTGCAAAGGGCGAGGTTGTTTCTGCCATAGCCGTTGATGAGAATGGTATGTATCCAAACACCGTATACCTTAGGGAAAAGCATCGTTGGTTTTCATTGGAATATTTTGATTTTATAAATTAAATAGGCTTCGGCCTATTTTGTGGCCCTCTATAATGGTGGATCCTTTTTTTGATTTTTTAATTTATATTCTGTATAATTGAACAATGGAGAAGAAAAAGCCCAACCTAAGGCCTAATCTAAGAAAAGAAATAAAAGAAAAAACCATAGGATATCTTTTGGCGGCGTTTGGCTTGGTTGCGGGATTGGCGTGGAACGAAGCAATGAAATCGCTGATAGATTTTTTCCCCCATACCTGGAATGGCATTTTAATTAAGTTTGTGTATGCCATTTTTGTGACAGTTATTGTAGTGATTATTACGGTATACTTGGTAAGATTAACTGATAAGAAAGCCCCGTAGTAGAAATTTAATAAAGATTTTGTTAAAGCAAAATGTTAAGAAATTGATTAAATTTCACTACGGGATTGCCTTGTAGAGAATTTTGACTACTACAATGATTAAATATCAGGGTGTCAGATTAATATGATAAAATTTACATTATAAAATAATAATTGAAGAGTTCAAAAGGTTAAGATGGTATTTAATCGTCAAAATTCTTCTACGAGGATGAATAAAAAACTTTATGTTTTGCCAGAGTTGCCTTATGCCTATGATGCACTGGAGCCTTATATTGACGCACAAACCATGCAGATACACCATGGCAAGCATCACGGGGCCTATGTGAACAATCTTAATGCCGCCATCGAAAAGTATCCTGAATTATTTGCAAAGAGCGCCCAAGATTTACTGGTTGCCTTAAGCAGTATTCCGGAAGATATAAGGGTTGCGGTCCGTAATAATGCCGGAGGACATGTAAACCATAGTATGTTTTGGCAGGGCATGGCGCCTGCCGGCCAAGGCGGGGAACCGTCGGGAGAATTGGCAAAAGAAATTGAAAAACATTTTGGAAGCTTTGCTAAATTCCAGGAAAAATTTAATGATGCCGGAGTAAAACGCTTTGGGTCAGGATGGGTGTGGCTGGTCAAAACCAAAGACGGGAAGCTTGATGTTTTATCTACTGCCAATCAAGACAATCCTCTGTCTGACGGCCACACGCCCATTATGGAAAATGATGTTTGGGAGCATGCTTACTATTTGCAATATAAAAATGCAAGAGTTGATTATTTAAAAGCCTGGTGGAATCTGGTTAATTGGGATGAGGTGGAAAAACGGTTTAAAAAATAAAAAACTAAAACTGTAAAAATATGGCAAAACAAGAAGGTTTACCACAGAATGAACCAAGTTTAAAAAAAGTTGGTATGAGTCCAGAAGAATTAGCAAAAGCAAAAGCAGAAATGGGTGAATTTGAGTACATAGGCGGTAAGTTCGTAAAAAGGGGTTCAGAATCACATGAAAAAGCAACGAAGGCAGACGATGTTAGGGAAATCGAAAAACTCCGTAAAAAAGTGGGAGAATCGAATGAGGAAAAAGAAAGAAGAGAATTATTGGAAGAAATTAATATAAGCGGAAGATTGGGAGCTACTACATCTGTTGGCAGTGAATTTGGGAAAAAACGGGGGGTTAGTTCTGGTTTTCAGAACTTTATTGACGGAAAGTCTAAAGATGAATCTTTAAATTCAGCATTGCGCGACTCGGTTAATAGCGAGTACGGAAGTTTTAATGTGGGGATGAAATATCCTTTTAGTCGTGAATCGGCCTTTGGCGCACACAATATACGGTATCTTTTAGAAGAAAATAATATAAATGCGGCAGTTACCATAACTCCTGTAATTATAAAAAGACCTGTATATGAGAAAAAAACAGTAGAAAAGGGTATGTTGTGGTGGAAAAGTACCCAAGAAGTCCAAGAGCAAACAGGCTTGGGAGAAAGATCAATTTCTATTGGTGATTTAAATGGAAATAATAGTGACACGGAACTAGCATACAGAATATTTTATTATGTTCAGGGAACAAGAGAAAACCCGTATATTGAAGGAGATGGTAATAGAGAAGGGAATATTTTCGCTGGGCAAATCTTTCTTCCAGAAAGCATCGCTAGAAAAACTTTTACGGAAATTGAAAATGATCCGAGTTTTATTAAAGAAGTTTTAAGAACACTGGATCCCGAGTTAATGAAAACACAAGAAGATCCCAATAATTCACCTAGAACAAAATCATTGGGAAGGGGATGCATGCCAAAAATAGATAAAATTGTAATTGTACCAGAGGGAAAATCTTCAGAAGCTTTTATAAGAAACGAAAGAAATATTCCTAAAGAAATTAATTCTAAATATATAAAAACATGTCCGGAATTTTAAAAATTAAATCATTAAAAAGTTATTTCAAAATTAAAAATTGTAAATTAAAAATTCATAACAATGATAACTTTAGACGACGTTAAAAAAAATCCGCAGATATTGGAGTTTATCAACCAAACCGAAGAGGCGATGGAGGCTTTGTCTTATACTAATCACGGGTTGCGCCATTCGGCGGTAGTATCGGAATGCGCCATGGATATTGCAAAAAAAATCGGGCTGGAAGAACGGGAAGCGGAATTGGCGGCAATCGCCGGATTTTGCCATGACATGGGAAACTTTATGACCCGGACTTTTCACCATTTTTTTGGCGCTATGCTTTTTGGCCAAGTATTTACTAATCAGTTTGATCCCAAAGAGCTGGCGATGATTATGCAAGCTATTTCAAACCATGATAAAGAAGAGATGAATTTTACCCATAATCTTTCAGCCATTTTGGTGCTGGCAGATAAATCGGACGTGGACAGGTCAAGGGTAACCGCCAAAGATCCGGAGCATTTTAAGCATGATATTCACGATAGGGTCAACTATGCCGCCCGTGAAAGCAAAATAACCGTTGATAAGCAAAAAAAGAGAATTACCTTGGCGCTAAAAATTGATACCAATTTTTGCCCGGTTATGGAATACTTTGAGATTTTTACCGATCGGATGGTGTTTTGCCGCAAAGCCGCGCAGTTTTTGGGGTATGATTTTGGTTTGGTAATCAATAAATTCAGATTGTTGTAAAAAATAATATACTCTAATTTCCAAAGCTTTGGAAATTAGAGTATAAAAAACTATGTCAGAAAAATTATCAATTCCAGAAAACTCTTCCGGTAAACGCCCTGATTATGATGCAAATGACCCTAATCCCGGAGATAGGGCATATCAAGAAGTAGTTTTACCCGATGCAAATATTGAAGCAAAAAAAGAAGGCATTGATTTAAATGAAGAAAAAACTGATAGGAAAGAAACGACTAGAGAAAAAAGTCCTGCTGAAGAAAAATGGTTCAGCAGTTCCCCGGAAGAAATGTTAATTTTATTAGAGAAGGAAATTACAACGGATGAAGGAAAACGTAAATTATGTCTTTTTTTAGTGGCTTGTTGTCGGGATATGGGAACATTGAATAAACAGGAGAGTAGTAATTTGAATACATTAGAAGGATATGCTAATGGAAAGATTACAAAAGAAGAGCTAATGGATATAGATATAGATAACGAACTCGGCCAAGACGGTGTATTTTTTGCCGGTTCTTCTATTTTTACTATTTATTCTGCGATAAGGACGTTCAGAAGCGAAGACCCCTTAATAGAAGCTCTAAATGCCGTTTCTTCTGCTTCCAGTTTTGTTGGTAGTAAAACTGTAACTGCTGTC
>MHPA01000021.1:27545-35511 GCA_001820255.1 Candidatus Staskawiczbacteria bacterium RIFCSPLOWO2_01_FULL_38_12b
AAGCCGGTTTATTGCGCGATGTTTTTGGGAATCCATTCAATCATGATTCTATGGTGCTTATGGAGGTATGGCTTACTAAAGACGTCTTAAATCTGGCCCAGGCAATATATGAAGAGGAGAGATTTGAAGATCTTCCAGTTCTTGCAGATGCTTTAGAAGAGGCGGGTTGTAACAACGAGGAAATTTTAAACCATTTGCGAGGGCCGAGTACTCATGTCCGAGGTTGCTGGTGTTTGGATTTGATTTTACAGAAAGAGGAAAAACAAGAAGATGAAAAAGAATAAAGCCCCAGTACGAGAGCAGAGCTCTGTACGGGGTAAAAATTTTTATGTAATTTGCGACAATATCCGCAGTTTGGAAAATATCGGTTCAATTTTCAGAACGGCTGATGCGATAGGGGTCAAGAAAATATTTTTGTGTGGGATTTCGGGTCGGCCACCACATCAAAAAATATCCAAAACCGCGCTGGGTGCCGAGAAAACCATTCCTTTTGAATACCACAAACAAACGTGGCGATTAATTGAAAAATTAAAACGTGAAAAGGTTTTTATTGTTGCGTTGGAACAATCCCAAAAAAGCATTCTATATACAAAATTAAAACCGCATTTTCCCTTGGCCTTGATAATCGGAAACGAAGTAAAAGGAGTATCTAAGAAAGTATTGGCACAATCGGATAAAATCATCTATTTGCCGATGCGCGGCATCAAAGAATCATTGAATGTATCGGTGGCATTTGGAATAGCCGGTTATCAAATTACTAAAAAATTATTCTAATTATTCTAATTTCTAATTACTCTAATCAATGTCTGAAAAAGTGAATTTCTAATTTCTAAATCGTTTGAGAATTTGGGGATTTTTTAAATTGGGATTTGATTAGGTCAATTAGGTTAATTAGAAATTCATCACTGTGGATCCTCAAACAACGGCGATAATAAACATATTAAACGACCCAAGATACATGGCTTTATTTTTGGTTTTGGCGGCTTGGGGGTTGGCTTGGAAGGGGTTGGCGCTTTGGACGGCGGCCAAAAACAACCAGAGAAACTGGTTTATCGCCATTTTGGTGATAAATACCTTTGGCATATTGGAAATGGCTTATCTTTTTTATTTTACTAACAATAGACCTGTCCCTAAATAAGGTTTTACTGCAAATTGAACCTTTCGGCTGCAAATTCGCTATAATTATGAAGGAGGGAAGAGTGAATGAAAACGCATTTTCATTCACTCCGACCGAGTGATTAATTATATTAGATATAATTTTTCAGCTTATGGCAAGCATAAACCTTAAAATTCTATCGAATTTCCAGCTTCGAAACCTTCAATTTTCGTACGAAACCTTATTTAGGGACAGGTCTAAGAAACATGCCCAAAAAACCAAAGAGCATTTTTAACGTTAAAATTATTTTTAAAAAATACCGGCCGTATGTGCAAAAAAAGCGGGTGCTGATTATAGCACTGGCCATTTTGGCGTTGGCAGTGTATGTCGGCTTATTTTTTTATAAAGGAAACTGGCCGCTATTTGCCAAAAAAACTCCGCAGGTTAGCGGGATTATTTTATTTGAGGGGAATAATTGTTCATATTGTGACAAAGTTGACGATTTTATCAAAAGCAACGCCATAGAAAGCAAAGTGCCATTTACCCGGCTGGAAGTCTTTGATAATTCTTTTAATGCCAATTTGTTGGCGGACAAGGCCCAAGTTTGCGGTTTGGATTCTTCGCATATCGGAGTGCCTTTTTTGTGGGATGGCACCACTTGCGTTGTCGGGTATGTGGATGTGATAACATTTTTCCGCGAAAAAATTACCAAAAAACCGTAAAATACTTGACATGCAATTGACTGAGCCTATTTTATAGGGTACAATGAGTCTAATGGGTAATGTGTTAAAAGTTAACAAGGTCGAAGTTAGAGTAATTAAATCTAAAGTACAAAATTACAAATTCTAAATAAATCACAATAACCAAAGGTCAAAATCCAAAATGCGTTTTAAATTTTTTCATTAAATATTTAATATTATTTGGGATTTGGAAATTGGGATTTGGGATTTAAAATATATGGCAACAGAAGGTTACTGCGTAAAATGCAAAGCAAAAAGAATGATGAAAGATGAAAAAGAGGTAAGCATGAAAGGCAAAGGGGGTAAACCAAGAATGGCAATGACAGGAACTTGCGAAAAATGCGGAACAAAAATGTTTAGGATTATGGGTTTGAAAAAATAGTATCCAAATAGCGCGCTACAAATACGCATATCCGAATATTTCGCCCATTTGAATAAAAACACCGAATCAATTCGGTGTTTTTAGTACCTAATTTTGTTATAATAAAGGATATTAACCCTTATTATCCTTTGCAATAAAATATGAAAAGTCTTCTTACGCTAAAACAAAAAATAGGCTTGTGCTTGGCGGGGTTGTTACTGTTATTGAATGTGTTTACTTGGCAAGAGGTATTTGCCCTAAACGGCCCGCATTATTTAAAGGTGGATGTGCTGGATATCGGCCAGGGCGATTCCATTTTTATAGAAACTCCTGATATGCGCCATATCTTAATTGATGGCGGGCCAGATAGTGCTGTTTTGGGAAAGCTGGCAGAGCGTTTGCCTTTTTTTAAAAAATCTTTGGATGTGGTTATCTTAACTCACCCCGATCAGGATCACTTAATGGGGTTACTGTATGTGCTGCAAAAGTATAAAGTGGATTATATTATATGGACCGGCATGGTGCGTGATGGCGCCAATTACTCAAAATGGGTTGCGCTTTTAGAGCAAAAACAACAACAGGGAAGCAAGATAATAATAACTAAACTGGGTGATAAAATTAAAAATGGTAATGTGGTTATTGAAACATTAAACCCCTCCGAAAATTTAGAAGGCACATTTTTTAAAGAAGCCAACGATACGGGGGTTGTTGAGCGTCTGACCTACGGAAAAAATTCTTTTTTATTTACCGCCGATATTCCAAGCGAAATTGAACAAGCAATGATTGATGCTAACATTAATCTGGCTTCGGATGTGCTAAAGGTTGGACACCATGGTTCTAAGTACTCAAGTTCCGAAACATTTTTGCAAGAAGTAAATCCCAACATTGCCGCGATTTCCGCTGGCGCACACAATACATATGGACACCCAACCCAAGAAGTTTTGCAAAGATTAGAAAATTCTGGTATAACCACATTAAGAACAGATCAAAGTGGCGATGTGCAAATGGTAAGTGATGGAGAGAATATTAAAATTAATAAATAATCTTACGAATTACGAATTTTAGCGAATTACGAATAATACGAATCACGAACGATGGTAGTTACGAATTCGTAATTCGCTAAAATTCGTAATTCGTAGGGAATCATTATGCAAGATATAGAGTTTCCCATTTTTAAAACAAGAATGGACGATAAAAAAAGTTTTGATTTGACCGACCCGGTGGCGCGACGGGAGTATTTTGAGTATAAAGCTGGAGCTGAAATAAAAAAGTTGCAAAATTATTTACAACATAATACCTTTATCATATATCTTTTGGGTAAAAAATCTTCAGGAAAGGGGACGTATTCTAAAATGTTAAAAGAAATCATTAGTCAGGAAAAAATAGAGCATTTGTCGGTGGGGGATTTAATACGTTCGTTTGACAAGGTATTGCAAGACCCGCAAAAAAAAGAAGAACTCATTTTGTTTTTGAAAAAAAAATATCGGGGGCCTACGCCACTGGAAGATTTGATAAAAGCCATGGAGGAGCGGTCTACTAAAGTGCTTTTGCCATCTGAATTAATTTTGGCGTTGGTTGAACGGGAAATTACCAGCCTTGGCAAAAAGGCCATATTCATTGACGGGTTTCCAAGGGACATAGATCAGGTATCATACTCTTTATTTTTTAAAAATTTGATTGATTACCGAAATGACCCCGATATTTTTGTGCTCATTGATGTGCCCACCACTATCATTGATCAGCGCGTAAAAAACAGGGTGATTTGTCCGCAATGCAACACATCCCGCAGTTTAAAACTATTACCTACCAAAGAAGTGGGATATGATAAAGAAAGCGACGAATTTTATTTAATGTGTGACAACTTTGATTGCAAAAAAGCCCGCATGGTTACCAAAGAAGGGGATGAATTGGGCATTGAGCCGATTAGGGCAAGACTGGAAAAAGATGAAACGCTGATGAAGCAAGTATATGGAATGCACGGAATTTCAAAAATATTATTGAGAAATTCCATTCCTAAAGACAGAGTGGATGAATTTGCCAACGATTATGAAATTACTCCGGAGTATTATTACCACATTGAAGCGGCAAATAATACCATTGAAACAAAAGAAAAACCATGGGAAATAAACGATGACCAGGGCGTGGCTTGCAACAGCCTGATGCCACCACCCGTGGTAGTTTCTTTGATAAAGCAGTTAGTAAAAGAGCTTGGTTTGTAGTTTTCCACAATCGCACTCTTGACGTGGTTTTTTAAAGCAGTAAAATGTAAGTAGCTCTGGTATTTCCAATAATGATTCTATATTAACATTTTTAAGGGAGTTTGATATTTGTCCTGGCTGTGGCCACGGACATGAGAACACCCACTTAGATTTTTTTTAGAAATCTGTGGAAATCCGGGCTACTAAAAAACACTTTTTACTAAGTGTTTTTTAGTGTATAAGAATTCCAAACTCAGACGTTTAACGTCTGAGTTTACGTCTGAGTTTACATCTGAGTTTACACGTCTGAGTTTACATCTGAGTTTAGTTAAAATAAGAAATATAGTACAATAAAAAATATGAGAAAAGATCCGCTTATCACTGGGGAATATTATCATATCTATAATAGGGGGGTTGATAAAAGGGATATTTTTATGGATATGCGTAATCTTAGGCGTTTTGTTTTAAGCGTTAAAAAATTTAATACTATTAAACCCGTAGGAAGCATTAGGGAAACCATGGAACAGGAACGAGAAACCAAACTCAGACGTTTAACGTCTGAGTTTGGATCTGAGGTTTTGGTTTCCCAAGAAGAAAAGCCCCTAGTTGCTATTACTTGTTATTGTTTTAATCCAAATCATTTTCATTTTATCGTAAAACAAGAAGTAGATGGCGGAATTTCAGAATTTTTCAAACGTTTACTCGGTGGTTATACTAAATATTTTAATGCAATTAATAATCGTAGCGGTTCTCTTTTTCAAGGTACGTTCAAGTCCCACTTGATAGATAATGATAAATACTTTTCAAAAATTTATCCATATGTAAATATGAATTATTTAATTCATAAAATACCAAAAGGAAAAAATCATTTAGTTTGGGCAAGCGACAAAGAATATAATTCTGGTAATTTTGATATTATATCAAAAGAAGAAGTAAAAAATATATTAGACGTGTATGGTAGCGCGGAAAGTTTTAAAAAAGAATGCCTCCAAATAATTTCTGTTATTCGCCAAGAAAGAGGTAATACATCTTTATTTGAAAAAGACTTATTGCCATAACTGAATCTCTAACCTCAAAAAGTAAACTCAGACGTTTAACGTCTGAGTTTACTTTTTTTAGCTTACACTAAATAGTTATTAAAGAATACTCTTATTTAGTGTTGAGGGTTTCTTCTATTTTTTTAACCACCTCGGAAATTTTCCAATTTGATTTAATCAAATAATGCAGAGGCTTATTTGAAACCATGTCTTCAACAGTGTTTTCATTAGTGGCATTTAAATTAGTAAGGATAATCACCGGCACATTTTCCCCCCACGGATCTTTGCGGATATTTTTAAGGGTGGTCATGCCATCCATAATAGGCATAAGCATATCAAGCAAGATAAGATCGGGGTGTTCTTTTAATGCCATTTCCAATCCTTCTTGCCCGTTTCTTGCCTGCAGGACGTTACATTTTTTTGCAACAAGACTTTGGATGAGCACATTGCGGATATTTTCATCATCATCAATGATTAAAATTTTTTTATGGTTTTTCATAATATTGGAGTATTCACGAATATACAAATACGGCCAAATATACGAATATTACAAATATGCGAATTACCGGCGTGATTTGTGTATTAGTATATTATCTCTGATTCGTATATTCGTGATTACTCCCCATTTAATTTTATTTTTTAATACTTTTTGCGAAAAGAAAAACTCACTTTTTCATTAAGCGCCTGATCGTACATCAACACCAACTGGGCGATTATTTTTGAAGGATTATCGTTGATCTCCAAAATCCGTCCGTTTTTTTGGTCAATAACCAGTCCGTCAATGTTCATGGCAATGGCAAGGGCTTTGTCTCCCACCCGGGAACGCATCTGCATAATGGTATCGCTTAGCAGTTCAAAAAAAGCTCTTTTATCGTAGGGAATATGAGAGTAGTCAATAGGGGCAAATCGGGTTACTTTTTGGCGTTTAACTAAAAAGCGTCCTGTAATAAGCATAATGATCGCCAATATTAATGTGATGGCTCCGTACATCCAAAAATCACTTTGGAAAAATCCGAAAATTTTACGCTCAACCACAAATGAAAATTGGCTAGTGGCTGGGACTAATTGGTTGTTATAAAGAATGGAAGTTTTGGCAACGTAGTTTCCTGACGGTGCGCCAAAAGGGATTTGGATGTTTTTTGTAAAACTTGCGGTAGTTTCAACCGCAACGGTTTCGCTGATGGCGTAAATCAGGTCTCCGTTACTGTTAATAATTTCATAATTAATCGTAACGTCAACCCTTTTATTCCCGCCAAAATTTGAAAGCTTTACTGAAACTGGCAATAGTTCACCGGGCGCCACTTTTGCGGAGAGTCCGGTATTTTTCACATCAACTTTTGCATCTTGGGAAATTTCTTGCGTATCCAGTTGTGCGCCCTGAAAATCTTGCGCAAAAACAATAGGAGAAACCCACCATAGCGAATACGCCACGATTAGTCCTGCCATAAAAAAACGAATACTTGTAAGTGGTTTCATAACACCATTTTTAGAAAAAGTTATCCACATTCATCTGCAGATTTTTATCATTGCTTAATTTTTCTATATATTATAAAATTATATAACAAACAAAAAATAATAACAAGATTTTTTACATACCCTCATTTTAAATGCCCCACCCATTGTTACCAAAACTAAAAAACTTCTTCAACTCCATTTGGCAGAGAAGACCCTTATTTGTTTTTGAAAAGATAACCTTCGTTTTCCAAAAAATCAACCAAGAACGCAAGTTCTACTATAACGACATCTCTTTCTCTCTCAACCCTTTCTTGGCGGTCCAGGGCATAGTTGTCTGCCTCGTTTTTTTCGTGGCAGCCATGACCGTAGGCAACTACCTTTACCTTAAAACCTACATCCAGCCAAAACTGGTCAGCAACGCCACTATCTTGCAGATGCCCGCCGTCGTGGGAGAAAAAGTATCCTGGTCTATCCTGGTCAGGCGAAGCGATATTACCTCCGGCAAGTACCTGGTAAGGCTCCCTAAAAACGCCCAAAACATCAAGGTTAAATCCGTCACCCAAGCCCAAGCCAACCGCCAAATAGCCCTGGCCAAACAAGCCCCCCAAAGTTTCATAGCCCTGCAGGCCCAAAACAGCAAGAAAGGTTTTGCTTTCTCGCCATCGCAAATCAATTTGTTTGACGTTTCCGCCGAGCCGGCCGCCAACGAAAATCCCAATGACCAAACCCCAACCCCCAATGAGAACGCAAATGATCAAGCCCCTGTTATTCAAACCCCCGACAGCCAGTTTGTTGATATCTCATCGGAAGCCCTGGCTCCGGAAGCCTCCGCTCCAGAAGATGCTTCTTTATCTTCTGGAAACGAACATAACGGAAACGGAAACCAAAGCGACTCTGGCGCCAACCAAACTAACGGCACTGGCGGCCAGTCAGAAAGCCGCCGCCAAGACCAGGATCAAAATCAACCAGAGCCTTCAAGTCAAGGCTCTTCTTCTGTTTTACCGGACTCGTCTTCTTCTAATTCTTCTTCCACTTTTTCTGATTCTCAAGCTGGCTCCCAAAGCCAAGCCCCGGAAGCT
>MHPA01000022.1:0-4420 GCA_001820255.1 Candidatus Staskawiczbacteria bacterium RIFCSPLOWO2_01_FULL_38_12b
GAAAAGATTTTTCCAATGAATTCCTTTTGCTCGATAGGCAGGAATTGCAATAAAACCAAATCTCCTATAATTAAGTCTAGGGAATCTGTAGAGATTGGAAGGTCTCGCCAGTCAGATTTTATCCATATTTCATTTTCCGGATCAGCTTTTTTGCAAATCTCTAGATTTGCAATCATCATAGGGAAGGCAAAGTCAGATATAATATAGTTTTTTATTCCCATTTCAGAAAAAAGATCACGAAAGGACGGAGTTGAGCCAAGAATCATTATTTTGCTTTCGGAAGAAAGTTTTGGGAGAAATGATATATAATTTTTGATGTCTCCGTCGGATGGTTTGCTTGGTGAATCTATGATTTTTAGTAGCTCGGGAGTAGACTGTCGGTAATAATTTAGTTTTATCCGTTTTGCATGTGATGATTTTTCTAACAAGGCCATACGTATTAAATTCTCGAGTCTATTAAGCTCGTCTGTTGGAAAGAACTTCAATAGGGAGGAAAGAATCTTCATATGAATGGGTGTGGAATCTTATTAAGCTCTTTTGCCGGGAGGTACCCTAGTTTTATGGGAACATCATGTAAGCGACTTCCGTAGAAGTATGGCAAAGCTTCTTCGATATGCATTGGCTGAAGTTCTGGGATTATTGTAAAAATACTTCTCAGTCCCGATTCTTTCGCCTGGTCTGGAGTTATGTCTACATAAGAAGCTTCTAGCCCCCCAGTCTTTAAAGATTGAATGACGTGATCTAATTTTTCTTTTGGTGAAGTAGTGGGGTTTATAAAATCTTTTAAATCTTCTGGATTTATTTCCTCTCCTTTCAATAAGAAGTCGATTTCATTTTCCATCCCTCTTCTGGCCCAGAGCAAAGCGCGTGCTCGTATACCAATGCTAGCAGGATTATCAAAACTTAAATCTTCTTGGATTTCCCTCGCCCTTTCAAGCATTTTGCGAGTTTGATTCCTTATTTTTATTGCTTCACTTATAGATTTTTCTACAGCTTCCGTCAGTGAAAGGGCAGCAGTTCCACCCACAGAAACTGCTGGGCCTACCCCAGTTCGGTCGATAATGATAGCTAGAATTACATAGCAAGGAAAATCGGTTGGTAAAAGCAGAAGATTTAACTCTAATAATTTTTCTTCGAAACTATCAAATATTTTTTGTAATTTTTTGTCCCCGATTTTTTGAAATCCTAATTTGCGGGGAGCTAATTTATTTAGCCATGTAATAAAGAAAGTATCGCGTTCTATTATTTCTAAAAGGCCATGTAGGATTGCTTTTTCGGTTACACTGTCTACGGCGGCACCAGTACTTGAGAACATGCGCAACATTGGCTCTTTTCCTTCGCGCCAAGGCCTCCAAGAGTAACTAACTAACTGTAGCGGTACAAAGACAGGTTTTTCTTCGGTAATGGAGTATCCCTTAACCCAGCGAAAGTTTGTTTTCTCATCAAAATATAACGGAAATACTGAATTCCTTGCTATGCGTTCTTCTGGGGAAATTCCAACAATTTTCAAAATATTTAAAGCTTTATCCTTAATCTTCTCGAGGGAAGTATCTAAAAAGTTACCATTTTTGGGCAAGAAATTTAACATCGAGTACCTTTCGAGGCCTTCTCCTATAGCGGCCCTTAATGCGGCTTCCTCATTAAAAAGATTTGCCCCAGAGCCATTCCATCCTCCTGGTGCCCCATAGATTTTAGCATGATAATGGAAGGGTATTTTTATTTCATCAGGGTAATTCTTATTTACGCGGGAAATTGATTGAATTATCCCAGCGTCTTTTAATTTCGCAGCAAGCATAAGCGAATCCCATAGCTCTGGTTCAAAATCTTCTAGCTCTTCCGGTATTTCAATCCATAGCTTTATCCCAAGGATTTCTTCAAAAAATACCAACAGCTTTTTTATGGAATTCAAAACAAACCCTGGTGCAGCGAGAAGTGGTTTAAAATTTTTTAATTCCTTGGCTGGAATGATTTTCTTTATTGTATTTTGGACACTCCCACTGCTAGTAGACATAAGGTATTTTCTTCTTCTGAGGTTAAGTTTAATATTTCATCAATTTCTCCATCTATACTTTTACCTAAGGCACAACAGCCCAACCCCAGAGCTTTACTTACGAGATAGAAATTTTCCATAAGTGCTCCCGCTTCCAACAAATTAAAGCGATATCCACGCCCCCCATATTTGGAAAGCATTTGGCCAAATTTTGAGGTTATTACGATTAGCATTTGCGCATCTCGGGCCCAGGTTTCAGAAATAATGGTGCGAATTTTTTGTCCGCTTTTTTCTGATAGAATTTTTTCCAATGCGTGCTCTTTTATGTTGTAATGATATATTCCATTTTCTATTTTTTCGATATTGCGCAAAGCAATGTAAATTTCTAGCGGATATCTAGCTCCGGCTGATGGATAAAAACGCGAAGCAAGATTTAGGGCTGTTTTCATGTCTTCGCGAGCTCCTGCCGAAAAATTAAGCAGGGAAGAAACTGTTTCTATCGAGATTAACTCGCTTGAATTAAAGTATCGTGAAGAAGAACGAGTTTTCAGCACTTCGTTAAGTGATGGCATGCCTTGCGTAGAAATTTTCGGCAAGTAAATACGCTTTAAGCGCTTATATTCCTTGAACTCAATCTTTTTCCAATTATCTGGCCAAGTTGAAGGATCAAGGGGTATAGATATACTTGCTTTGGTTGCTTCGTGAAGCGCTTGAATCTTATTAAAATCAAACATAAAATCATATTACAATGACTCCCCAGGAAAAACTAGATTGGCTTGTCTCGCCGGAGAAATTTTATCCTAAAGATTTATGCTTTGAAAACTTACGTGGAAACCGAGGTTTCATTGATGCATTTATAACTCATGTGGAACTTTTGAGGGAATTCCAATTTTGGGAAAAAGAAAAAATCGAAGAAGTCCAACTTTTAAAACTAAGAAAAATGGTGAATTGGCTTTTTGCCCATTCAAAATTTTGGAGTGACTATTTTAAAAAAAATAACTTTACGGGAGAATCTCTTGATTCTATTAAACAATTACCAATTATAACTAGAACTGATCTTATCAGTTTTGGAGATGATATTTATGTGACTGGAGAAAATGAAAATATCTCTAGTCTACATAAAAAATATACTAGTGGGACATCTGGTACTATACTAAAAACTATCCGTGACGAGCGTGATTGGGTAATAGCTAGTTTCCCTTGCCTTTTTAGGAATGAAATTTTTTCGGCAGATACATTGAAGGATTTATTTTCGAGAAGATCTGCTGTTTATTTGGGGATGTCTGGTTCTAGAACCACATCAAGAGCTTTTATCAGACGACTATTTTCTATCTCGGATGTAGATTTGGATGATAAAAAAACGCGAGAAGAAATGTATCACGAGATTCAAGCAGCGAGCCCAGCTTTTCTTGTTGGATTTGCTTCGCATATTTCGAGATTTGCACGCTATGTTTTTGAGGGAGAAGCAAAACTCTCACTTACAGCAATTTTTATAACTGGCGAAGCGATTGCTTTAGACGAAAGAATATTCATAGAAAAAACTTTTGGTGTCCCAGTTATAAATATTTTATCAACGAGCGAGACCGAACATATTGGTTTTGAATGTGATAAAAATAAGGAAAATTTTCATGTTTTTTCGGATAGGATTATTTTGGAAACTGAAAAACTTTCTGCATCTGAAGAAGGGGAGATAGCTATTACTGTTTTAGATTTTAAAAATACGCCAATTATTCGTTATTTTATACAGGACTCTGGCAGTATTTTAAGTGGTTCCTGTTCCTGTAAATCAAATTTACCGCTTTTTCAGTTTAAGGGTCGCAGAGATGAAGAGGTTGTTTTGCCAAGTGGGAAAAAAATCAGATCTATAAATTTAAATCAGCGCCTATTTTCGGCAGGATTTAATCTTGCGACTGAACAAATCCAAATTCGCCAAGAGTCACTTAATCATCTGAAAATCCTCATAGCCTCAAAAGATCCGGTAGCTGAAAAAAAAGAAACTAGACTCCTACTGTCATTGTCCGAACTTTTCAAAGACGAGAAGATTAAGGTAGAAATTGAGCGCGTTGACAGTATCCCGCTAATAAAAGAACGGAAATACCGAGTTTTTGTGCCACTAAGGAATTCGGAGCATTATAGTGACAAGGCTCTAAATAGTTAACAACTTAATTGTTCTGTATGGGAAAATGTTTTAAAATCTAACCATATAATGAATTCCAGTAAAAAATATATAATAGGAGGTATCGCAATTCTTGCTTTGGCCGCGTCTGGTTATTGGTATTTATCTACCCGCGTAAACCACTTGATACCAGGAGTACCTTACTATGGCATTTATGACGGTTTTATGGATTACCAAAACAACATGGTGACTAATACCATGATGATTTTGGATTACTACGGCGATGAGCGTTTTTCTCCACATGAACTATTGCC
>MHPA01000022.1:4437-5145 GCA_001820255.1 Candidatus Staskawiczbacteria bacterium RIFCSPLOWO2_01_FULL_38_12b
GCGCAGATAGAGATATTGACTGGATAGACACATTTTTTCGCGAAGCTGGTTATGAGACATACGTCAACTTCGATGTTCCGCAAGGAGAGGCGATTAAATACATAAAAAAATTCGTAAATTCAGAACAAAATGTTCCGATTGTTATAGAACAGAAGCGGTCGCCAGATCCGAAGTTCATGGCTAACGTTTTGCGACTGGTCATAGGTGTCTTTGACGGTGAAAAAAAACTTGTTATTCATGACTATTCTTTTGGGAATAACCACGAAGTATCATATCAAGATTTTGAGAATAAATTTGGAAGCACTCATTCTGTATTTGCAGCATGGCCGTCAGAGGAATTAAAGTCTCAGTTAAAGGGCATAGACGCATCCCAGTCGTATTCTCCTCGTCTTCCAGTCATGGACGAAATTGGTCCATATTTAGCTGGAAATGCGGCTGATATAAGACTATATCATATTAAGTGGGAGGAAGATCCGGAAGCCGGGTACGATGATTTCCGTAATGCCTTAGAGTCTTTTGTCCAAGATCCTAGACTAGAAAAGCTTCACCCGCTTGCGCGTATGGAGCCATTATTAGGCTACGCCAGGGTTCTATGGGCTGGAGGAATGCTGGATGAGGCGGCAAAGTTTATTGAAACAGAAATTCTTCCCATGAACAAAGATTTGGACGAGTCTTATAATGGTTGGCATTTGCACTCTCATATGGTAA
>MHPA01000023.1:0-4080 GCA_001820255.1 Candidatus Staskawiczbacteria bacterium RIFCSPLOWO2_01_FULL_38_12b
GGTCTTGCTGCGGCAAAAAATAGCGGGTTGATTATCCGCTTCAACTTGCTATTTTGCAAGACCCAACCTGAGTTTGCCAACTGCCCAGCATTTTTTCTTTTACAAATCAATCGCCGTCGTAGCTCAATGGGAGAGCAGCACCTTAATGCCTTCAACTGTTCTTTAAAAACGGCTAATGACCGCCATGGCAGAACAGGGTGTTGGTTAAGGGTTCGAATCCCTTCGACGGCTTTTGCTGGACAGCTAGTAGTCTTCCTTAGTGAGTTCTTCTGATGAACACAAGCGGCAGGTTCACTGGTGAATTTACAAGGGATGCTTGTCCCTGCTAGCTGTCCAGCATTTTGTTCTTTTGATTAATAACCGAAGCCAGTAGCTTAAGGGAAAGCTACATCTTTACGGGTTTTACCATCGAACCCGTCCGGGCAACAAAGATGTGATGTGGGTTTGACCCCCATCTGGCTTCGACCTATTTTCGAACGGTGGCGTAATTGACAACGCACCTGGATTTAAAATCCAGGAGATTGCGAGTTCAAATCCCGCCCGTTCGATTCAAGCTACTTTTATAAGTGGCTTTTTGTTTCCAAAACTTTTTATTTTGTTGACAAATATATTAAAAAGTTTAACCTTAGCATAAAAGTTCTTTTATAACATTGGGGGTGCCAAATGTCTATTTGTCCTCATTGCAATAAAGATATGGGTTTTAGTCCATGGGAAGATCATGTTTGCGGCGTTATTGGTTATGTAAAAATAACCGATGAAGCATACCTATGTAAAATATGCGGCCACATCCAAAACCAATTGGGAATATGCGAACAATGTAAAAATAAGCACAATAAGTCACATGGCCACTGCGCATGCTGCGGATGTTGTAAACCAACTTGTCGTTGCGCATGTTGCTGTTTAAGTTCTTATCTTTAGAAAGGAAAGAACTATGCGTCACACGCCATCGATTTTTTTAGACAAAGTTGATTGCTATGTCAATGAAAATCAGCTTAGGAATTTTTGCATTCAAGTTCTTCCTGAAATTTCGGCAGAAAAAAGCTATACCATTGAAACCAGCAATGAAAATTATCACCAATACGGAGTTGGCGGTTACTTAAAAGTAACCACAAAAATTAGTAAAGACAGAGAAATTTTGATTTTTAGCGTACATTATATTGAATGGGAGACCTATTCCGACGATTCCATGGATTTTCAGACCGTTAAATTCAACGGAACGTTTCTTATTAAAGAAACCCCATTTTCCAGAACCATTTTTGATCTTATTAAAGCTTTTGTTCAAAGTTGATGTAATCGCATAGTCCCCATGACTGCGTCAAGGGGATTTTTTATTGCAAAGGATAGTGCGGCTCATAAACATAAAGTACTAATTGTATTATGCGACAAAGTACGCCTCATATTGAAAAATTATTATATTACGGGTAATATAAAAATTACTATGGCTCAATATTTAACCCGTGAAGGGTTGCAAAAACTTAAAAATGAGTTGCATGAATTAAAAACAGTAAAAATCCCTGAAAACATCAAGCTGATTAAATATGCGGCGGCGGAAGGGGATTTGAAAGAAAATGCTGGTTATCACGATGCCAGAGAGAGAAAAACTTGGCTGTTGCGCCGAATTGAAGAACTGGAAAACGCCATTAATGATGCCGTGATTTATGAAAAGAAAGATTCGGACAAAGTGCAAAACGGTTCCATAGTAAAAATTTTAATGGACGGCAAAAAAGAAACATATGAAATAGTAGCGCCAACCGAAGCTGATATTTTAAAAAATAAAATGTCCTATCAGTCACCGTTGGGACAACAGCTGATAAACAGGAAAGCGGGGGAAGAATTTAATTACGAAATCAAAGATAAGAAGATGAAAGTGAAGGTTTTATCTATCAAATAAAACCTTAACCGAGTACTCAACACATTGAGTGCTTGGGTGAAAATTCTGAAAATAACCTAAAGTTTGAAATTTAGCATTTTATTAGAAATTAGATATTAGGAATTTGAAATTCCCCGCACGCTCCGGTGCGCGGGGCTTGGGCTCTTGGTATATTGGTAGCACCTGCCTGCCGGTAGGCAAGCACCTCATTTGTCCCGATAAATTTAATCAAAATTAAATTTATGCGAGGATCCTCGGTAATTTTGTTTCTTGTGAAAATCTTAAAGCCCTTGGTGGGCCTTTGGTATAATGGTAGAACACCTCATTTGCAATGAGGAGATGCGAGTTCGATTCTCGCAAGGTCCACCAAGGGCTTTAAGAAAAGATTTTGAAATTATCGAGACAATGAGGAGAGGCGAGCTCCCTGCCTGCCGGCAGGCAGGGATTCTCGCAGGGTCCACAATTTAGCTTCGCTCAGTGCAAGCCAAAATTACTTAAAAAATCAAAAGACATGGAAGGAAAAAATAAAAGAATTAAATAAATAAAGGTAGAAATAATAAATTCATTGAATAGCCCTTTGATTTATACGATCATTTTTATTATAACCGGATTACTCCTGGCTTATTTTGTATATATTTTTGGTTTATATCCAAAGAGCCCTGTATAATTTTAATCTATAGCACTTTCAATAGGAGTCCCCAGAGCACAACACCACATTTAGCTTTACTTGATAGCGGTAAAGCGATGCCGTTCTTTAGCATAAAACTTCCGAGCAAAAGACCGTAGGGGGCTAAACTGCCTCTTTTCGCTTTTAAGCTAAATGTCTAACTATATAACTTTCATTCTTTTGACTAACTTTATAAAGTTTAGTAATATGGATTTAAATCAATATAATCTGTGAATTACGAAATGCTTTCGAGGTATTTTTTTCAAATTTGGGAATAGAAATTTGATAGAATTTTTTAGGATGGGAAAAACTAATTTTACTTATTATTACTTTCTTGGCGATCATGGGGTTTTTACCATATAAATTAATAGCCCAAGATTCTTTTAAAATTAGTAAATAAAATGGCACTATCAATAGGAAAGCTCAGGGAACAGCACCACATTTAGCTTCATTTGCCAGCGATAAAGTAGTACCATTTTCATTTGAGATAAAACTTCCAAGTAAAAGATAGTAAAGGGGGAATGCCCCTTTTTCGTTTTAAGTTAAATGTATAGCTTTAGAGTATAGTTGTATAGCTTTAAAAAATGTGGTATGATTGATCTAATATGGAAAATGAAGATTTAGTCACTATAGGTGACGCTGCAGAAATATTAGGCGTTTCAATAATGACGCTTCGTCGTTGGGATGAAAGTGGCCGTCTGAAGGCCATAAGAAATAAACCATCGGGTGACCGTTATTATCGCCGAAAAGATTTAGAAATTTTTAAAGACGATTTATTCAAGCTTGCACAAGAGTGGGCAGTAACAGAAACAGAACTGCCAAAAGATTTTTATTGCCAAGATAGTTCGGTGTTTCTTGCCCGCATCACGAAAATGACGGCACTGATGATGCAAAATCAAGATACGGAATATTTATTTTCTCTTTTGGGATCTGTGGCCGGAGAAATTGGTAATAATTCCTATGATCACAATCTTGGAAAATGGCCCGATGTCCATGGTATATTTTTTGGATTTGATTTAAATAAGCGCCAAATAGTATTAGCCGACAGGGGAGTGGGTATTTTAGAAACATTAAAAAGAGTACGGCCAGAATTGAAGGATCACAAAAGAGCTGTGGAGGTAGCATTCACCGAAATTGTTTCCGGTAGAGAACCTGAAGCCAGAGGAAACGGATTAAAGTATGTAAGAAATGTTATTTCAAAAAATCCTATCAATTTAGTATTTCAAACTGGTGATGCAAAAGTTAATTTGCATAGTGGCAGTCGGGATTTAAATATAGAAACTGCACAGCAAAGTATCAGGGGATGTTTAGCGTTAATAACGTATTAAAAATTTCGTCGTCATTGCGAGCCGCAGCGAAGCAATCTAATCAATAAAATTATATGATCATAGAATTAAAAAAGTTTGGAACTACATTAATCTCCCGCCAAACTGGAAAAGAGGCGGCTTTGGCATCTCAATCTCTTTTTGCAGGTGTAAACGAAAGTGAGTCCATTGAAATTGATTTTGACGGCGTTTTCACTTTTTCTCCATCTTGGGGCGAT
>MHPA01000023.1:4102-8463 GCA_001820255.1 Candidatus Staskawiczbacteria bacterium RIFCSPLOWO2_01_FULL_38_12b
GGAAAGCAGTTTAAAACTATTAATTAAGTTCTATGGAAGAAAATCCATTTTTTAATATTAAAAAAGGAGCCGATAATTTTGTCGGAGAAGATCTTGAATTTCAAGTGGTTGGTAAGCATAAACCAATTGCTAAGACGGAAGCAAACAATACCAGCTTCAAGGGAATAAAATATACACAGAAGTCTACTAGTGAATTGTCGCTTAGAAAGATAGAACAATCAGATGAGAAGGATAAAGAAATCATAAAACTATCTCCCGAAATTTACGGAGTCGGAATAAATCTTAAATTGCTGTATAAAAAAATTAAAAACTGGTTTATTAAGTAGAAATAAATTATGCCAAGTTCAAAACTAGCAATAGGAATCGTAGGCCTTCCAAATGTGGGCAAATCAACCTTATTTAAAACATTAACCAAAAAGCAGGTGCTGATTGCTAACTATCCGTTTGCTACCATTGACCCCAATGTCGGGGTTGTTTTGGTTCCCGATGAACGGATTAATAAATTAGCAGAATTTTCAAAGTCAGCCAAAAAAATATATGCCACGGTGGACTTTGTGGATATTGCGGGACTAGTAAAAGGTGCTAGCGAGGGAGAAGGCCTTGGTAATAAATTTTTGGCAAACATTAGGGAAACCGATGCTATTGTGTATGTTTTGCGGGCATTTAAAAACGCAGATATTATCAATACCCAAACGGAAATTAACCCTCTGGCCGATAAAGAAATTTTAGATGTGGAATTAATTCTAAAAGATTTGGAAACAGTGAATAAAAGGGTTGATGGTTTGGCTGGGGACATTCGCGCAGGTAAAAAAGAAGCTATCAAAGAAAATGAGGCATTAAAAAAAGCGCAGAACTTTTTGCAGCAGCAAAAAATTCTGGTTGATCAAATTTGGACAGAAGATGAAGCAATAATCTTGAAAAACTTCCAATTGTTAACTTTCAAACCACGTTTATATTTATTAAATGGAAATCCAGAAGAAATCTCTTACGATTTATCAACGTTGACTAAAGATAAGATATTGATGATGGATATTAATTTGGAATTGGAAGCGGAGAATCTCTCTCGGCAAGAGCGTATTGAGCTTCAGTTACCCGAATTGTCTGGCACTGATCTCTTAATAAAAAAATCCTACGAATTATTGGGCTTACAAACCTTTTTGACAACCGGGGAAGATGAAACAAGAGCCTGGACAATTCACAAGGGAGATAAAGCGCCGCAAGCGGCGGGCGTAATTCATTCAGATTTTGAACAAAAATTTGTAAAAGCGGAAGTGATTTTTTGGGAGGATTTATTGAAGGCCGGAAGTTACGCCAAAGCTCGTGAAACAGGATTAATTCGGACGGAAGGCAAGGAATATGTTGTTAAAGATGGGGATGTGGTGGAATTCAAACATGGTTAGATAAAAATTCCACCATCCTGAGCGAAGTCGAAGGATAAATTGAGTTTAAACATGGCTAAAAATATAGAATTTTGAAAATAAAAAACCAGTTACTGGGCATAACTGGTTATAGGGTTTTAAAGTTCCGGATAGGTTCCCGGATCGAAAGGATCGCACCTTGGAGAATAGAAAACACCATATTTTCCTTTAGATTCTTTTTTCCAATCTCCCGAAAGTATTTCTTCGATATCCTCCTCTGTTTCGGTCAAGCAAGTCGCCACTGCGAAAATTCGCACTATTTTACGATTTAAGTCAATAGAAACTCCTTCAACTTCGGCGACATATTCAGATTCTTTACCGAAAGTTACAGCCCATCCTATCTGTGGGCATGCTGGAAGATTGATTTTCCGAGTAAAAAGAGCTGGCTCTTCTCCACCTTCATCTAAGACTACCGAAAGATACATGTGGATTTCCATGCGATTCCTCTCCTTTAATTTTTTCGGGCAAAACATTTGCCCAGTGTGCTAAACATAGGTTAATATGTAAGCAATCTTTTGTCAAATTGATCCCAATGAGAAGAATACAGCAAAGGGGTAAAACATTTGGAAAATGTATTACGTTGCGACAAATTATATAACATGCAATTTACTATCAAGAAATTAAATAAGAGCATAAGTTATATTATGCGACAAACAGGATACCTGCCTGCATATTTTCAAAATGAGGGGGAATTTAGCGTTGTGAAAAAATTAACACGCAATGACTATCCAAGGTTTCACTTGTATATTATCCAAACTGGCGCAGATTTTATTTTTAAATTACACCTGGACCAGAAAAAGCCTTCGTATGAAAAAAGCGGAGCCCACGGACACAGTGGGGAGTATGAAGGCGATGTGGTTGAAACTGAAGCAGAAAGGATTAAAAGTTTACTGGCATAACGTGAGAAGTCCCGCCAAAAATCATTTTTGGCGGGACCTTGTGCGAGGTTAGTTTACCGAGAGGACAAAGGTCTCTCTTTCCATTTGCTGGTGGAAGGGAGCCAAGCTCGCATATCCTCAATTGGCACCGAGTATTCAACTTCAACTCGTTGCCCTTCTTCTGTAACCCGGGCATCCGTCACTACTCCTTGTAACAACCCTTCGTAACTCCTGTTAAAACACGCGAAGGCGATTTCCTGACCGATTTGCGGGAGAGCAGATGACTCGCCGACATCAAAGGGTTTTTCAAAACAGCTAGTCATCGCTCCGTTTTGCAAAGACGAACGGAGTGAAAACAGACGGGTCATGCGTTTCCTCCTTTCCTAGGAAACAAAATGGTTTACTAAAAGGGCTAATTTACTAATAACACATCTATGGTAAAAGTGCTATATGAAGACAATCATATCATAGCCGTAGTAAAACCTGCGGGTATTTTGAGCCAGGCCGACAAATCCGGCGATGTGAGTATATATGAGATAGTTAAAGATTATATAAGAATTAAAAAAGGAAAACCATCTTTATTTGAAATCGGGAACGCAAAGCCCCGTACTAAAACCGCAGTTTTTGGTACCGGGGTGTTTTTAGGAATAGTGCATCGATTAGATAGACCCGTTTCCGGCATTATGCTTTTTGCTAAAACCAGCAAGGGAGCTTCGCGATTATCAGAGCAATTTAGAAACCGTCGGGTGGAAAAAACATATCATGCTATTGTTTCAGGGAAACCAAAAAAAGATAAAGGGAAATTAATTAACGTTTTAGGTAAAGATGAAAAAACCTTAAAGGCCAGGGCATTTACCGATGGAAAAGAAGCTAGATTATATTATGAAGTAATAACATCAAATGGCGAGTATTCTTTAATGAAAATAAAAATAGAAGGCGGTCAATTTCATCAAATCCGTTCGCAATTATCGTTAGCCGGTTTTCCTATTTTAGGCGATGTAAAATACCTGCCTGCCGGCAGGCAGGTGGAGGGCAAATGGGATAATCCAAGAGCTATTGCGCTTTGTGCCACGGGATTATTTTTTAAAGCGGCAACAACTGAAGAAATAATTGCATTATCAATAGATATTCCCAAAGAATGGGACAAATACTTATCCACAGGTAACACTTGATTTAAGGAGTTAAGAAGAGGGATAATAATATAATAATATTAAAACCCCAATGACCAATTCCCAATGTCCAATGAAATTACCAATAACTAAATAACCAAACCGTTTTGGAAATTTAGAAATTAGAATTTATTTGGAATTTGGAGTTTGGGATTTGGGATTTCATAAATTATGTCATCTAATGATTGGTCATTATCAATTATTCAGCCGTTTTTGCAAACCATGGTTGGTTTTTTGGCTAACTTACTATTGGCGCTCATTGTGTTTGTGGTAGGTTATTTAATTTCTGCGGGAATTGGAAAAATAATATCCGAAATATTAAAGAGTATAAAGTTTAACAAACTCTTTGAAAAAGAAGGTTGGCGCAAGGCTTTGGAAAGAGCGAATGTCCATATAAATCCTTCTGAATTTATTGGAGCTATCTTTAAATGGGTTTTTGTTATCGTTTCTTTATTGATCGCAGTAGATATATTAAACCTTACCCAATTCGGAGTAGTGCTGACCGAAGTGTTAAATTATCTGCCAAACGTAATTATTGCCGCATTGATTTTTGTGGTGGCAGTGGTTATTTCAGATATCATAGAAAAAATAGTAAGGGTAAGTGTTGAAAAAATGAAAGTCGGATACGGATATATTGCCTCTTCTATTGTAAAATGGGCCATTTGGATATTTACCATCTTTTTGATTTTAGACCAGCTTTTGCCAAGCAGTGAATTAATAAAAACATTGTATATGGCGATTGTATGGGGGATTGTCGGATCAGTTGGATTGGGACTTGCCATAGCTATTGGCCTTGGTGGAAAGGATACGGCCAGCGAAGTAATTCGGGACATGAAAAATAAAATTACGCAAAAATAATAAAGTAACGCGTAACCAGTAACAAAAAACGAGCGGCG
>MHPA01000023.1:8490-11549 GCA_001820255.1 Candidatus Staskawiczbacteria bacterium RIFCSPLOWO2_01_FULL_38_12b
TCATTATGCGACAAAGTATTCTATAATCAAACTCGTTGGCTCGTTCTGCAAAAAGCACGTCGTCACAGCCGCATCACGCTACGCACAATGTGGGAATTAACCTAATTAACCTAATTGTTCTAATTATTCTAATCAAATACCAAATTCTAAACTTCGAGATTCAAAATATGACGCTGTTCGGAAATATATTTATTGAGCGGTAGTATAAATTATCAACGTTCATAATTTATACTATCGTTGCTCAAAGTAGTCAGTGTTTCCGAACAGTGCGACAGACGGTTGACACAATGAGACTTATAATACATAATGAATATAGTGTTTTTGCGTCGCCTTTTTAGAAGGAGTGGTGTGTTATGGGTCGTTTTTCGATTGCGGTTACCTGCCTACTGCTCATTTGTGTTTTGAGCATGGCGCAACAGCTTCCCACGATTAACATCGAAGCCAATGCGTTTGAGGCTATCCAGATCGTTTCGAAACTGAAAGGAGTGAAAGCAAAAATAGTTATCACTTCGAGGAAGATGAAGTCATTTGCTTTCCTGGGCAAAGGGGAGGAAGCAAAGGTGGAGATGTTGGCCAACATGGGTAAATTCGCAGAGACCTACGCTGATGTGATTGTTGCAATCCAATACGAGATGGCCAAGAAGAATCCTAAGATGCTTAAGCGTCTCAAAGATGTGGCGAGTGTCCCTGAAGGTAAACGCATGAATGCGACGATGACAGTGCTTGAAGAATACATGGGAATCAAGGCCGATTCACAGTTTTTCTTCGAACGCGCCGAAAAGGTCTACTGGGAATGGCTTAAGCGCGACAAACGCATTACCATTCTCAAAGAGAAGAAAAAGTGACCAAGGGGCATGGGGATATTCAAGAATCCCCATGCTCCGTTTTATTTTTATTTTCAGGCTATTTCCCGCATTGATAGGCTATTTCCGGTGTGACATTTCTACTTGGGCTTTACATCTACAACGTGACTACGTGTCAAATCATATAACTATCTGACCGAAACAGGTGTCCAGCAAACTTCTGAAAATCTCATCGAAATCTTCTTTTTTCTTTGCCCTTCCGAAGCTTTTAGCGAAGGAGGGTCTTCGACTTTTTGTGAATTCATTTTTGTTTGGTAAAACTTGAAAATGGCATTCGTCTTTTTTCCAATTTGTCGTTTTAAATCTGCGGGATTGAGTGATGAATATATTTTTTCCAATTCCTCTTTTTTCTCTTTTGAAACCTCGCCGCTTTCCATAATCCGTTGATAAGGCGTTTTGGGTCTGTCATACCTGCGATGCAACTTGCCGCCGTCCCGCTCCTTGGAAATCAGTTTGATTACCGGTTGGAAAAAGTTTTTGTAAAGCCGCAGCGGACCTCGATACAAGCCATTGATTAAATGCATTTCTTCTTCTTTGTCATACCGCAAATATCCAACCAATCGACGAACATGTGTGTAATTTTTTTGCTCCACCAAACAGTTGTCATTTTTCTTGTAAGCCCGTGACCTTGAAAAATCAATGCCAGTGTCAACCGAGTAGGCAAAAAGGTGAGCATTGATAAATTCGGTGCCGCCATCAGAGTGAATTTCGACCCAAGAAAATGGACATCGCCCGCGCACATTATCAATTCCGATTTTGGTATTTTCTTGTCCTTTTCCCCACACGGCTTCCTGTTCTGTCCAGCCACTAGAGATGTCAGTTGCGTCCAAACTGCACACGAATTGACCCGCTGCCGAAGCTCCGCAGTGCTCGACCAAATCAATTTGCATATTTCCTAAAACACTGCGATCCTGCTCGGCAAATACTTTCACCGGTATCTTTTGGTAGAGCAGCGGATTCTTCTTTTTGTGATATTTATCCTTGGCGATTTCAATTTCTTTTTGGTGTTTTAGTTTTCGGTCAATGGTGGCCGAACCCATTTCTTGCAATTTTTTTGACACCTCGTCCGAACAGGAAAGCTCGCCCAATTTTCTTAGTCTTTCCGTTTCGTTTTTTAAAGAAGTTTCCAGTCGCGCTCCGCACGGGTGGTCAAAGATTTGCCACATTGTTACCAGAGCCGGTGTTACCGAATTATCATAATATTCTTTTTTCTTTTTGCGGTGTTTGGCAATGATATCTAAGTTACTCCTGGGCTTGAGTTTTTCCAAGAGATACTTTCGGTTGAGCTTCGTTCTTTTTTCCGCTTCGTCAAGCAGGCTGCTGCGAATTTTCTTGGATTTGGTTTTCAAATACTCCGGGCGCACTTCTAAAAGATACTGGTTTCTTGATGACATATTCATGATTGTAATATGAAGTTAATTATGTGAATAATTTACTTCATTGTACCGTAATGAATTTCGGTCAGATTTTACATGATGTAACCGATACCCGTATAGTCAGATTTTAGATGATTTAATGCGGACCCTTGACACGCAATTTAAAATAGAATAAACTAGTATTTACATGATAAATAATTTAACTACTATTACAAAAAGAAGCGGATAAATTCTGAATTTTTGCCTGCCTGCCGGCAGGCAGGTGTTATCAGGAGAACCGCTAACCAAGGCGGTTTTTAATTTAGCAATATAATCAGTCCGCATTTGAAAATTTTTATAAAAATTTTCAAATGCGGACTCGTTATGAATGTAGCTTGACAATTTTAACCTTATTAAAAATATGTCCAAAAGGCATATATTCATTGTTGCAAAACCTGCCTACCGGCAGGCAGGCGCAATGTAATAGGGCGTCTTACTAATTTTAAGAAGGGTCTTATTTAGTAAGGCAACAGGTAAAAAATAGCATATATGTATAGCATACATAAAGTAAAGTTTACTCAGCTTGAATTTTTTTCCGACTGCAATCGGAGCAAAAGAGATTTAAGCTGAATAGCACCTTGTGTCTTGCACAAGGAAATCACAAATTCAAAATTACAAGCTCCAAATAAATTACAACTACCAAAATTCTAAATTCAAAACCCAACGTTTTAGGATTTAGAATTTTAATTTTTGGTATTTATTTGGGATTTGTAATTTGTTATTTGTGATTTTCTTGTGCAGGGCATAAGGTTAAGATACATAAAATCTGTATCTATTACTT
>MHPA01000024.1:0-496 GCA_001820255.1 Candidatus Staskawiczbacteria bacterium RIFCSPLOWO2_01_FULL_38_12b
AATTGAAGTCATGTTATGGTGGCAGTTTTGCAACAAATTGCCACCCGACTTCATTCTATCATTTTTCGTCATTTTGAGCATTTCGTAATTCACAGTAGAATATGTTCCTGGCGCTTCGTCGTAGTACCAAATATCGCCACTTGACTGTCCGCTGGCAATAGTTATTGACGTAACCACGTTTCCATTAGTGGAGGCATCGTAGAATTTTTGATTGGCGCCAGAAGAGGTACTGTAAAAATACGTCGTAGTACTTCCTGTGGTAGTCAAGTTGTTGTATTGGTCTTTTCGGGTAACGGTATATTGGGCGCGAGAACCTGCGGCTAAAGTTCCCGGATGGCTTAAGACAAATTGAGCGGTTACGCCTCCGGCAAAAACCACATCTTGGGTTGAAGAAACATCCAACCCGGTAGATTGTGAATCAGTTAACGATAATGTGACGGTTTGGGCAACCGTGTCTGAAATATCAATCGCACCAACTCCGTTGACAATGTTTACT
>MHPA01000024.1:539-990 GCA_001820255.1 Candidatus Staskawiczbacteria bacterium RIFCSPLOWO2_01_FULL_38_12b
CTGTTCCGTCATCAATACCAGTATTTCCATCGGGAGTCGAAGAATTATCGGAAGCGGTTATCGTATAAGTTGCTGGAGCTTCATCGTAGTACCAAAAATTGGCGGAAGAATTCCCATTGGCAATATTAATTGAAGTGATAATATTTCCGTTGGTGGCGGCATCGTAGAATTTTTCAGTAAAGCTGACGGATGTCGTGTAAAGATATACGGTATCCGATCCAGAAGAAATCAAATTACTAAATGCATCTTTTCGGGTGACAGCATACCCTAGGCGGGTTTTGGCATACATATCTCCCGGATCATTTAAGGTAAATTGCGCAGTTGGGCCAGCGACAAAAACAAGGTCTTGGGTAGAGCTGACATCTAGTCCGGTGGACTCTGAATCG
This sequence comes from Candidatus Staskawiczbacteria bacterium RIFCSPLOWO2_01_FULL_38_12b, assembly GCA_001820255.1. Lineage (GTDB taxonomy): Bacteria > Patescibacteriota > Minisyncoccia > Minisyncoccales > Staskawiczbacteraceae > VGLO01. The sequence continues at coordinate 926 of MHPA01000024.1, forward strand.
GTTAACGATAATGTGACGGTTTGGGCAACCGTGTCTGAAATATCAATCGCACCAACTCCGTTGAC
>MHPA01000024.1:1038-30245 GCA_001820255.1 Candidatus Staskawiczbacteria bacterium RIFCSPLOWO2_01_FULL_38_12b
TAACCGGTGTGCCAACCGTTCCGCTTGAAGGCGGTAAAATAACAAACTTTGCAGTGGAAATAGCGTTCAGTGTTGCCGTTGAAGTCGCTGAAACATTTCCGGCCGCATCAATGACAAACATTTTATAACTGCCTACGGTTGCTGGAGTCAAAATAGAAGTAGCAGTCCCGCCAGCCGTGGTCATAGTTGAACTGGCGGCAAACACTGTGGTGCCAGCGGGAGCAAACCAAATTGAATTTGTTGCACTGCCCGAAGAAACAACGGTTACCGGTGTGGATATTTGTTTAGCGGTGTTTGCCGCAAAAACTGTATTTTGGTTGGTCGGTGCTGTGGTATCAATGGTAATAGAAAGTGATGATGAAGCGGTTGAATTGTTTCCAGCGACATCGGCAAATTTGGTGGTCATCACAAAAACTCCATCGGGAGCAAGTGACGAAGATGTAATTGAATATGCAGAGCTTGCGCATGCACTAGTCCCTACATTAGAAGTTCCGGCAAATAAATTAACCGTGTCCCCCGTAGTGCAAGTGCCACTAAGAGTTGGTGTGGTATCGGCGGTAATATTATCAGTGCTTGAAGTTCCTGTGTCGGATACAGAATCCAAATCGGGAGCAGTTGTGGGCGCAGAAGGACTCGTGACATCGATAACGATAGAAAGGTTTCCTGAAGCAACCGAGGAGTTTCCTGCCGCATCAACTTGCTTGGCATTGATAGTAGTGTGGGTGGCTTCTGAAAGAGCAGATGAACTGATGGTAACAGTGGAAGAAGCGCAGGTGTCGCTTCCAACTGAAGTGACGTTGTCATACAAAGTAACGGTGTCCCCTGAAACACAAGAGATTGTAAAATCTGGAGTGGTATCACTGGTAATATTGTCTGTACTTGAGGATCCTGAATCTGTGCCTGTGGTCATATCTGGAGTGCCCGGAGCGGCGTCGGCGGTGGTATCGATGATAATAGTCTTTTGGCCGGCGATAGATGATGCTCCGCCAACAGTAGGCAGGGTAAGTGTTGCGTTATTTAAGGCCGCATCTTTAATGGTGCCGCCATTTAAGGTAAGTGAGTTAGTGGCAACGTAGTCCAAGTCAGGCGAAGTATCCCCTGCCACTACGGTGTAATTAAAGGTTAAAACGGCCGTGCCGGTGCCGGAAGAATAATTTACTTGTTGGTCAGTTGTGCCTGTTTCTAATTGGATTCTTGGAGTGCCGGTGACGTTAACTGCTTCGTTGAAAGTAATGGTAATAGGAATAAGCGTATCGGTTGTGTATGAACCATTAGTTTTTGTTGAGCTCACATTAGTGACTGTCGGAGCTGTGGTGTCCGTCGGTTGTAGGGCAAGTGCTATTCCGCCCCAACCAACAGGATTGCCGCTATTCCAATCGACAGAAATAGCATCAGTTATTCCAGTTGTCGTTCTCTCTGCTTCGCTAAAGGTAATTGCTCCATCTGATCCCGCATTATCTTCAATGTAGTGTTCCGTATAAGCTGAGGGATCGGTACTGGTAGTAGTGATACTTGCATTATTGTTGTCTTCGCCGCCAACCGGAACGACCACCAAAGATTCGGCGGAGAGAGTGGTAATGCCGGTAATGGAAGCAGGGTCAGAAGTGCCCGTGGAAGCAGAACCGACAACTTCAAATGGATTGCCGCTAGCAATAGCCCCACTATAAACAATAACTCCCACATAGGTATCGCCACTGCCCCCGCTCTTATTAAAAACCGGATTAGTTTCAGACGAGGAGGTAGCTCTTTTCCAAAAAAGCCAATACCTAGAGGTTGTGCTTCGGCTAAAACTGGCAGAGCATGCGCTAGTGCATCCTGTATTCACTTGTGCCCAACCCGACGCTGTAGTTACTGCCACAGTGTCATCTTGATCTCTCACCCAGCCGAGCATCAGCATAATATCATCGGCCTGGTGGGTAGGAAGAGCAACCGTCACATCTGCGCCAGTTGAGCCGGCAATAGCGCTAAGCGATCGAAAGGCGGGAGCCGCCGCTTCTGTAAAATTAGAATGAAAGAAAAATAAGCCCAAGGAAAATAGCAATAAAAGTATTACCTTGCCCGAGATTAAAAATGTTTTGCTAATATATTTTTCCATATAAATATAAATTACTTACCTTTAGTTACGAAAGTCATTTTTTAAAGGTCATTTCATAATGCAAGGTAATTATTATATTAAAATTATTATATTACTTTAGCGAGTTTTGCAACCATCTCTTTGTATGAAAATGAATATACGGGGTAAGTATTTGCATTAACCATCATCAAACCTTGCCCTTCAATGGTATCTTAAGATAAAAAGTGGTCCCTTTCCCTTCTTCGCTTTCAAACCATACCTCTCCTCCTAAGGTTTGTGTGATTTGCTTTACCATATACATGCCCAACCCATTTCCCTCTTTATTAATATCCATTGCATTATCAGCTCTGAATAACTTTTCAAAAATTCTTTTTTGCGCCGCTTCGGGAATCCCTACGCCATTGTCTTTGACCAAAAAAATAATTTTCTTATTTGTTTTTTTTAACGCACAAGTAATCGTGCCTTTTTCGAGCGTGTATTTGATAGCATTGGAAATGAAATTCTGGAAAATCATTCGCACAAGCAGTTGATCAGTAACCGTTTCCACATTTTCTTTTGGTTGGTCAATCTCAAAACGGAACTTTTTTTGTAAAATAACGGGCCTTTGTTCCGCCACCACGCCCTCCAATAATCTTTTAAGGTCAATGATTTCTTCTTTAGGTACAATCTTACCTAACTCCAAACGGGAAACTGAAAGCAAGTTATCAATTAATTTAATCATCCGTTCGTTGCCATGGTAGACCTCCTGTAAATATTTCTCCTGTTTTTTGGTTAGATTTCCGGTTTTTTTATCAAAAAGCATTTCCGCATTCCATTTGACGGCTGTTGATGGGGTTCGCAATTGGTGTGATGCCAAAGAAACAAATTCAGTCTTGGCTTTATCAATATTTATTTCTTTGGTGATATCGCGAAATACTTCTATGGCGCCAATAATATTTTTATTTAACATTATGGGAGTTACAGTAATAGCCACGGGAAACTTTATTCCATTTTTTTTCTCATAAAAATATATTATCTCGTGAGTAGTAGTAGTAGCAGTAGTAGTAGATTTCCCGCTTGAAAGTGCAATTATAATAGGCCGTTCACTAGTCGGCACTAAAGTACTTTTACTATTATACATTTTGACTATCTCGTATATTCTCTTTCCCAAAAAATTTGCTTCTGATTCGTGTAGCAACTCCACTGCTGCATGGTTCATAATAATAATATTTCCCTCTTTATCTGTCGCAATTATTCCATCGCCAATGCTTGCCAAAAGAGCTTCATCTTTAGCTTTTTCCACTTCTACTTTTGATTTCTCAATACGTAAATCTTCCAAAAGATTTTGAAAAGCCATGCCTATATTTTTCAGACCCCCCTCTTTTTCCTTCAAATGAGTAATATCTTCCTCGGTGGCCACAAATCCCACTAAGGTGTCATTATTGTCAATAATAGGAGATATGCGTACAAAAGCGTGGTATTGCTCTTGGTTTTTTCGCCGATTTTTTATTTCACCGGAAAATATCTGGCGGTCCTGCTTAATTGTTTTCCAAAGTTTAACATAAAAATCCCTGGGCATTAGACCGCCCCATAATCGGGGCGTACTGCCTTTCATTTCTGCAAAAGTATAGCCAGTCATATTCTCTGCCCCTTTATTTGCATACAATATCATTCCATTGGCATCAGTGATTATAATGTGATTAGAAGCATTTTTTACGACCGTAAAAAACGGGTTCATAGGCGCAAACAACAAAGGAGCAGCATATATATTTTTTTTAAAAGCTAACTCCGATGGCGTTTGAGAATAGAATTCTTCAAAAATAATATTTTCGGGCAACACTCCGCTGCCATGGAGAAATTGAGTTGTAGAATCCACGAAACTCTGTGGCCCGACAATATACCAAACGGCATTGGAATTAATAGTACTTTCCATTATTTGTTTTAGGTGGCTATTTTTTAACCGGCCGAATACTTTTACTAAATTAAAATTTGCGCTTGCCTTTTCTATGCTTGCAAGTTCATCGACATATATCGCTTCTTCATTGCTGGGATTAGCCCAAATAAGAGTAATGTTGTGCCTCGAAAAAATCTCGGCGGAAAACCTAATCATACTCAAAAATGGCGCCACTCCGATTCCACCCGCCACCAATATCACGGGCCTCAAACTATCTTCCGGTAGTTTAAGCGGTCCAAAAGGACCGGAAAAAATTATTTCTGTTCCGGCCACGGATTCAATAAGAGTTTTTTTGTACCCGCTTTCGCTGGTCCTAAAAACAATATCCAATTGCCTTTTTTTACTGGGAGAGGAAGCAATAGAAAACATCCGAGTATTGCCCCTTTGATCCAGGTATTTTAATTGTGGAATTTGGAGCCAAATATATTGGCCTGCGATAAAATCAAAATTATCGGGCAATTTAATCGCCACTTCAATGGTGCGTTTGGCTATTTTTTTTACGGAAGCAATGCTACCTCTCCGAGCCAAAGCAATGTCGTAAAAACTAGACTTCATTAAAGCTGTAGCAATAACATCTTTGGTAATTAAAGAATCATTGAATTTCATTATGATGGGCTAAGTGTGTCGTTATTATTGCCCTTGTTGATCTGTTTTTTTAATTCTTCTACTTCTTTTTTTAATTCCATCATTTTCAATTCTCTTCCCACCATGCTTTTATTTGCCCATTCTAATTCTTTCACTTTTTCTAAAAGATTCTTCGTCCGTTCAGTTATCTTGGTTTCAAGTCCTTTTGCATGTTCGGCTAATTTTTCCTCAAGTTCTTTGCGCGACGTAATATCTTCCATAGCTAAAATAATCAACTGTATCGAATCTATTTGTCTAGCATTGAGCAATATTGTTTTTTTTCCGATGGTTTCAAAATTATGCGTGACATCATAATCTTTCACTATTTTTTTATTCGGCAAAATTTCTTCCAATAACTTTCTTAATTCGGGAATATTCCACTGGCCGTTTCCCAACTCATAAAGAGATACATTTTCTGTTTCTTCCGGCCTAACTTGAAATTTTTGATAAAAAGTTTGGTTTGCCGAAATGACCCTAAGATCGGCATCAAGAATTAAAAAAGATTCTCTGGCAACATCTACAAGTGTTTTCATGTAATGCAGGGCTTCTTTTTTTGATACCCTTAACGTATCTTGTTTATCGTTACTATTTTCCATGGTAATGAATGTAGAAAGAATAAGAAAATTAAAAAGTATTCCTTTATTCTGACTATACTATTAATTATAATTCAAAGTATAATGAGGCTATTTTAAAAAAAAGAAACCCACAAAAATGTGAGCTTCAAGAGCTTCTATGCAACTTTATTATATTATGTTAATAAAAAATTTCAATGTCAAGACGCTTGTTACCGCCGGCTTTCGGCCGATCAAGAATCCCTGTGCATTGATTTTTTATTAATAAGCGATTCAAAGCCAATAAAAAACTTTATGTTACCTTGAGTGTCCAGTACCGGAGAAACTTGCAATAATACATTATAAAGATACCCGGATTTATGGCGATTAGTGAGCCTTAAGGCAACTCCTATTTTTTCTTTGGAAATCATTCTCCACATATTTTGGTAAAATTCTGGCGTCATTTGCCCACTCCACAGCGACGGTTTTTTACCGATAACTTCGTTAATAGTGTACCCGGTAATTTTCTCTACTTGGTTATTAGCAAACACAATTACCCCCTCCGGGTCAGTGACAATAACCTGTTCGGCCATCTTTTGTAATAAAATATTAAGGGTGCCACAACGCATGCACTTAATTTCAAAAGAACCGAACACATTCATAGCCAGTAACTTGTTGCACTGTTTACAGCGAAAGCTATAAAAATTTTCTGATAATATATCCATTATAACACAAATTACAAATCACATACTCGCATTTTTAATTGTACTACTTTTTTTAAGATATGGCTATTTGTAACAAAGTTAATAACTTTAGTGGGTTTTGCGCTTATTAGCCGGCGCAGTAGACGAGCTGTTTGTGATCCTACTGGCATGCTCCCTTCTACTGCTGACAAAGAGCTGGGGAAATGGTATACTTATATCACATGGTGTTTCTTTGTTATCATAAAAAAACTCATGATTAATACTATCATCGGCAAAGAACAATTTTTAATAGAACATAATAGATTATCCCCTGTAAATCTTCAGGCCACTTTTGCTTTACTCACCCGTTTTCAGCAAGAAAGAAAACCTTTATTAAAAGATGCCGAATGGTCGTTTAAATTAAGGGTGCCCTTTATCATATGGCTTGGCTCATTGCCATTAGAGAAAATACCCCACTTAAGAAAATCAACAAAACAAATATTTAAAAATTACCCTGAAACTAAATGTTAAACTTTGAATTACGAAATACCCGAAATTTGCTTTTCAAAGTACATTTGGTGATTCAAAGCAAATAATGTATGAAAGAATATCTCTCTAAAAAATATCAAAGAGCTAAACTGAATTTCGAAAATGTAAGGCAAAAAACCATTGTGAGGGTTTGGAGTTTGGCAAAAAGATTGGAGCAAAATCACTCTAAAAATGAAACGAAAAAGAAAAAGGGATTATAGACCTACTGATTAAAGATTTTGTTACCGAAATGCGAAGATTTCAGCTGGAGGAACGCAAGGCATATTTTGCGAACAAAATTACCCCGTCCCCAAATTTGCAATAATTTTTATTCTTACCCTACGGGTAAAACTAAAAATTCTATCTGTCTGCTTTCGCACAGGCAGATCAAATTTCTAGCTCGCTGGACCCGCAGGGACTCCCCGCAGGTGCAATTTGCTTTTTCGTAAAAAAAGTAATTAGTTGGGTTGGTCTAATGAGAGTTCTTATGAATTGTGTCATTGAGCACGATACGTATTTGTTCGCTTACAAAGTTGGTATCTAATAATTTTTTAAGCGCATTAAGTTGTTTTGGTAAAATTTCCTGGTCGCATAATTGCTCAACCCTATCGGCTACTTTATTAATATCATCAAAAGAAATCACCATATTTTCTAATCCTACTTTTTTGAGAATTTCTGCACAGCCCATCGTTTCATTTACCAGTACTGGTATCCCCAAGCACGCAGCTTCCATGGGGACATTTCCAAATGTTTCAAAGTTGGATGGACATATAATTAATCCTTGTTTTAAATAAAACTTTTTTAATTCTTCAGGCTTCATTGAGGGTAATGCTTTAATAGATTTTGGCATATGCTCTAAGTTAGCATCAGGGTTAGTTACAAAAGAAGCCGTATGGCGCCAGTTGCGTTTTTGTAATTCAAGTTCTAATTGAAAAAATTTATCAAAATTTTTAATTTTTGAATAGCGCCCTATACCGGCGATGGTTCTGTCTTCTGAATCATCAACAACGCTGGGATCGGTAAAAATGCTTGCCATGGGATTGGGTATAACGCAACTATTTTTTACTTTCTTTTTTATAACAAGTTCTTCAACGGTCTTTCTACATAATTCAGAAGGAAAAATGATTTTTGACGCATTTTTAATGATCGCTTTTTCAAGGCTCAAAAACATTCTTCTTGTTTTTACAGGACTGTGTTCGGTCTCTTTTGTTAAAACTCCGGAGTACCACAATACTACTGGAATTTTTTCTTTTTTGGCGGCAATGGATATCAGCCAGGGCAGGTAATAAGTGCCGCTGAGCAATACTGCGTCAGGACGGCTTTCTTTTAAAATGTTTCTTATGATTTTAATAGGTTCTCCGTATGCTTTTTTAACTTCTTGCAAAGAACTGCTGCGCTTTAAAATATTTTGCAGGGGCAAATGATGGATGCTGATAATATGGTGGTCAAATATTTCCGGAGCAAATGATCTAAAAAGAGCCGGCCCCTCCATGTGCATGCGGCTGACTAATTCTATGCCGGTAAACTCGTAATTTAATTTATATAAATAATTTATTAAATTAATATTTGAAGAAGTGATCCCCCCGACTTTTTCTCTAGTTAAATTAATTGCTATTTTCATAAATATGTATATTTTTTAGCCAGTCCACGATGTTTAAGGCTTCTGTTTTTCGATTTGCGGAACGGAGCAGTACAATAGCTATCGGTTTTCCGTTGATGTTTGCCACCGAAGCCAGGGTTTGTTTGCTTTTTGGAATATACCCCGATTTTGCCCCGATAAATTCCGGATATGCGTAGAGGTTATTAACATTTTGAAATTTTAATAATTTTCCCGTTTCATCAGGAAGCCAAAAATCATTTTCTTTGGTGATGGTTAATATTTCAGAATGATGGTTGTAAATATACGCCAAAAGTTTTGAAAGATCCAAAGCGGTGGAACGATTATGCGGACTTAATCCGTATGCGTCATAAAAATAGGTGTTTTGCATGCCGATATCCTTTGCTTTTTGGTTCATCAGGTCAACGAATTTTGTGTTTCCCACAAAATAACTTAGCGCTTCCGAAGCATCGTTAGTTGATTGAATAAGGCTGGCTTGTAACAGGTTTTTGGCGCTAACCGTTAAATGTAAAAAAAGAGAAGGGCTGTATCCTTCAGGCTTTAACATTTGCGGATTTAAAGTAATGGTGTCATCCATGTTAATATTCTCAAGCGTCACCACCGCATTCATTAATTTAGTGATAGATGCAATAGGATAGGCCTGGTTGCTATTTTTTTGGGCAATAACAGAATTATCAGATATGTCTACAACAATATATGATTCAGATGCGATTTTTTTTTGCAATAAAAGCTTCGCAATAAGTTGCTTAAGGTTTTGAATCTGGGTTTGCAATGCTTTAATCTGTTGTGCCGGTTGATCTAATATAAAACTACCTGAAACCTCAGCGGCCAGGGCAAATCCGCCCGCAGGCGATACTAAAAGCAAAGCAATAACTAATATTAGCCATGGTTTGTATTTCATGTATTTCAATTATGCACCGGTTTTAAAGAAAAGCAAGTGAGTGATAAAAAAAAGGTGTCAGCCACCTTTTATTTTTATCTTTTATCAAAGTTAATTAGCAGGTTGAGCTGGGGCAACCATAGGTCGTATTTGAATGGTCTTAGCTGTTATGCTTCCGTCTTGATTTGCATCGCCGGTCACACTAACTGTTTTATTAATCTCTAAATCAGTACTGACTCCAGATGCAAATTTACTGACTTCTGTAGTATTGGAATAAAAAATAATCTTTGAACCGCCATCTCTTAATTTAACGGTGATACTTTTATCGTCTTTAGAAATAATATCCCCTATAATAAAACCTCCAACTCCGCCCTGTTGTCTATTAGCGAATCCCTGCATGTTTCCAGCCCCTTGTTGAAAATTCCTTATATTGCCTCTTTGGTTCTTTTCATAAACCATTCCGCCATAGAATGATCCTCCCCCAACCAATATTGAAACTGCAATAGCAACAAGTATTACTTTTTTCATACGTTTTTTATTCGTAACGCAACGCCTCTATCGGATTAAGTTTGGCGGCCCTGTGAGCAGGATAATAGCCAAACACTATTCCAATAGCAGCCGAGACGCCGAATGCTAATACTATTGAATATAAAGAAACAGATGTTGCAATGCCCCCGAATTTTGAAACTAAAAAACTTATCACCCAGCCAAGGCAAATTCCTAAAACTCCTCCAATGAGCGTCAACAATACGGCTTCTGCCAAAAATTGATTGCTAATGTCTTTTCTTTTGGCCCCAATTGCTTTTCGTAATCCTATTTCCCTTGTCCGTTCTGTAACCGTGGTAAGCATCATATTCATAATTCCAATGCCTCCTACCACCAAAGATATGCCAGCTATCGCAGCTAAAAGTATGGTAAAAGTATTGGTAATTGAAGAAGCGGCACCAAGAATATCTGCTTGGTTTAAGGTGGAAAAATCAGCAAGTTCTGGATTAAAAATATGATGACGGTCAAGCAGTAAAGAAGTGATTTGTGTTTGCATATCTGCCATTGAATTTTGATCAACTGCCTGAACACCAATTGAGCTGATGTAGCTATTTCCCGATAAGAATTTTTGAGCAGTACTTACCGGAACAAATACCATATCATCTTGATTATTAAAAGCGCTTCCACCTTTTGCCACCGTAACCCCTATTACTTTAAAATTTATCCCCTTAATACGTATAGTTTGGCCTGTTGGATCAATTCCTTCTCCAAAAAGATCGTCTCTGGTAGTTGGCCCAAGCACTGCGACTTTACTAATAGTCTTTACATTTTGATCACTTATAAATGAACCCAATTCCACCTGGATATTTTTTACCTCCGGATACGATGAGCTTACTCCAAGAACCTGGGTATTAGTATTTGTTCCTTTGGCAGTTATTTGGTAGCGGCCGGACAGCTCAGGAGAAACGGCCTTTACGGTTGATATTTCCTTTAAAATTGTTTCTGAATCTTCCAAGGTAAGCGATTGTGCAGTTCCCCTGCCCACACTGGCTCCGCCTCCAAATCCGCCCTGCACTCCCGGAGTTACTGTCACTAAGTTAGAGCCTAATGACTGTATACTTGACTCTATGGTGCCTTTAGCACCTTGGCCGATTGATACCATGGCAATAACTGATGCAATACCAATAATAATTCCTAAAATCGTAAGTCCCGACCGTGCCTTATTGACCAATAATGCTGAAGTAGTTTGTTCAAATAAATCAGAAATAATCATATTGATGTAACTTTTCTTTTTTTATTATTTTTTTCGTCGCTAACAATCATTCCGTCTTTAATAGTGATAATTCTGTCAGCATGTTCTGCCACATAGCGTTCATGGGTAATAAGGATAACGGTTCTTTGTTGTTGTTCGTGTAAACTTTGAAATGTATCCAAGACAATTTCTCCCGTTTTTGTATCAAGGTTTCCGGTTGGTTCGTCGGCTAAAATAATAGCTGGGTCGTTTACGAGTGCTCTTGCAATAGCAACCCGTTGCATTTGTCCTCCGGAAAGCTGGTTTGATTGGTGATGAAAATGAGATTCGCCTAATCCCGCATTTTCAAGCGCTTTTTTTGCTTTTAATTCCCTTTGTTCTTTTGGAAACCCTGCATACATAAGAGGTAATATTACATTTTTTAACACGGTTGCCCTGCGTAAAAGATTAAATGACTGAAATACAAATCCTATATTAGTTTTTCTGATATCTGCTAATTCATCATCAGAAAAATCCGAAACATTATGGTTGTTTAATATATATTCTCCTTGTGTTGGCGTATCAAGGCAGCCAAGAATATTCATTAAGGTTGATTTTCCAGATCCCGATGGACCCATAATCGCCACAAACTCGCCATTTTTTATATTAAATAGCAAGTATTCCCCGTCGGCTCTGCCGCGGGGTGTCCGCTTAGGAAGGTATCGGAAACCTTAGGTTTCTGATTATAAATCCTTCCTTGCACGGATACCCTGTGGGCTCTGCCCCAGGGTTGCTTCATTGAAACATCTTTAAGGACGCTGGTTTCTATATCACCGCTCTTATAAATTTTTGTAATATTATTGCACTGAATCATAGTATTATAGACCTCTTGCAAAATAAGCTTTTACTGCAAATTGCATATTTGGGCCGAAAATTTTCTATAATGTTGCGGCTTAGCAGAGCTAAACCTTAAAATTCTATCAAATTTTCATCTCCAAATCTTCAATTTTCGTAAAAAAGCTTATTTTGCAAGAGGTCTTATCTTGTTTGCACTCTAAATCCCCCTCCTGTACTGCCAGTATTCCTTGAACCACCGGTTGGGAATAAGCTATTGCCCTGGCTTGCAGTAGCACCAGAAGAAGTTGATATGGTTCTTGAAATTATAATATCTCCTTCCTGTAATCCATTTATCACTTCAGTAAATGAATCATTTGAAGATCCTATTTGAATTGTTTTTTGTCCGGGTAATTCATTTAAAGCAACACCCGTACTAGCAGATAATCCTGCAAGAAATTTGCTGGTATCAGATCCTTCCGGAGCAACTTGGACATAGCTTGAATTATTGGCAGATTTTACCGCAGAATTGGGAACCAAAAGCACATTTTGTTTGCTCTCAATAATGATGTTTGCAGAAACCGTCATCGCTGGCTTGATTCTCTCATCCTGAGTGTCAAATCCTATTTTTATCCCATAAGACACAACTCCTTGGCTTGAGGTACCTATTGAATCAACTTCTAACACTTGTCCCGTTATGGTTAAATCTTCTACTGCATCAAACGTGACAGTAGCTTTTTGACTAACCTTGATTTTTGCAACATCTACTTCATTTAATGTGATTTGGGCAATACTTTGTTTGGTAAACATGGTTGCTATGATAGTGCTTTGCGATACCGAGTCTCCATATTTGATATCTGATTTTGCTACGACCCCGGTAAATGGGGCAAAAATAGCATAATCATTAAGATGATCCTTGGCATCTTGAAGTGCTGCCTTTTTTTGGGATACGGTGTTTTCTTGACTTCTGATATCTGTGGGATTTGTTAAATTGGAATCCTCAATGGATCTTTTTGATGATTTAATTGATCTGTCGGCATTTTCAAGGTTTGAGATGATGTTATTTAGCTTTGAAAGAGCACTTCCTATATTATTTTGATAGGTGGTTATCTGTGAAGGTACTTGCCCTTTGCGCGATTGCTTTGCAGCAGCGTCATTAATGTTGCCCACCAAAGAATCTAACATGTTCTGCTCACTTTTTATAGCTTGAGCTAAAAGTTCAGTGGTTTTCTTAGTTACCTCAACCATATTAACAATCTCTTCTTTGGTAGCATCTAATCTTAAACTGCGATATGTTTGAAAATTAGAGTCATAAGCATCTTTGACAACTACGTAATCTTCCCCTGCTCTATTGGTCATAGTTTTAAATTCTGATTTGAAATCCGCATCGGCCAAATTACCATACGCGCAAAGATTATCACCGCAGACAGAACTTATGCCGGAATTATCATAGAGGATACCCCTTGATAACTCTATTAAACTTGGTAATTCCAAAAAGCCATCAGATATTCTATTGTAGGCATCTCTATAAGATCCACTTAAGTTATCGTTAGTTGTTTGGGTGGCAGTCTTTTGGCTGTGACGTAATTTTTCCAAAGATATTTCTGCTGACTCAAGACTTATTTGGGCGTCACGCACGGATTTTTGAGCATCTTTTGAATCCAAGTATGCCAGTGCTTGTCCCCGATATACCTGTTGTCCCGGATTTACTCCAATATAAGTTAATGTCCCAGAAACTTTTGGTTTGACATCTACTTGCTGCAAAGCACTGATTTGACCGCTTCCTGAAACGGAAGTAATGAGCGTGCCTTTCTCAATGCTGGCAAATACATACATCGCTTGAGCGGCATCGTTGCCCTTGAAAATAAAATACAACCCGCCCACCAAAACCAAGACCAGAATTCCTGATATTATTTTATGTTTTAAAATTACACTCAAAAGCTTTTTAAGCATATAATGATTGATTTTTTTTATTTTATTTTTAATTGAAAAGGCATTGGAAGATTTGGCGTAGCTGGCATCACCCGGATAAATTTAGCATCTATTTTCCCTTGATCGTTGGGGTTGCCTATAACCACAATATGCTCATCTGGTACAAGGTCTTTTATTGTAATGGCATCGTGAAAACGCCTAATATCAGTTTTTTCGTTTATGGTTATAATCTTTTCAACATTGTCTTTTCCTTTGATTACTAATTCTGAATCTGAAATGGCAATAATCAAACCAAAAGCACCGTGAGCTTCTATGAAATCACCGCCCATAAAATCTTTTGTAAAGCTCATTAAAAAACCACCTCTTGGTCCGCCAAAATTCTTATGGTAATTTTCTCCCCATGCGTAAGAAAATCTGGCTTTTCTATAGCCCACAGAAACGCCCAAGCTGAATGAGGATATTATAATGGCTATCACAAAAAGAATTACTATGATGAAAATCGCAGTTTTTGATTTTATGAAATCAGACATTTTATTTAGTTCCATAATTATGATTATATAAATAGTTTTAGCTATTTCTATATCTTTGTTTATTAATTAATTTTAAAACAGATGATATTTTATCTACTGCGAAAACGGTAAATCTTAGAAAAAGCATTAGGAAGGCCAGTGAAAAAATAAACCCGGCGAAGACAAATCCGGGCATTGACTCAGAAATTGAAAGAATGAAGCTATCCCAATATTTAACTACCATACCAGGATCAGAAAATATAAGGGAAAGAAAAGGCAAAAAATCCGATTCTTCCAAAACGCTTTTTACTCCTATAAAAGCAAACGTGGAAAGTATGATAAATACTAGTAATAAAACAATAAAAAACCTTACGTGTTTTTTAATAAGGGCTAGTTCTTTTTCCAACCCCAACCTTTTTCCTATCCTTGAAAAAAGGTCTTTGGGATATAAAGAATAATCATTATCCATATACCTGTAATACGCAAAAAGGATGCTTTGGGTGCATCCTTTGTGCGTATACGAAATTTATTTTATAAGAATCTTTAGTAAATTCAACCCACGTCGATATCTGCTCTTTACGGTGTTAGGAGGTTTTTTTAGGATATCAGCAATTTCTCTTAATTTTAGATCATCTTTTATATGCATATTTACAATAGAACGGTAATTAGCTGGGAGTTTTGATATAGCAAAGGCCAACTCTTTTGATTCTTGGCGCATTAAAATTTGCTCAAGAAAAGATGCTGATTTATCGGCTAAAGATTCTCCAAAATTATTTACCCAGTCATTATCAAGTGTAGAAAATAGAATAGCTTCTTTCTTTCTAAGTTCATCGATTGCAGTTCGCTTAGCAATAGTGAAAATCCAGGTTTTAAAACTTTTTGAGGAATCAAAACTTTTCATATTTTTCCAAACTTTCACAAATGTCTCTTGAGTAATATCGGCAGCTGTATCTTCATTACCGGTATATCTTTTTACAAAACCAAAAATACGAGGTAAATATCGCTTAATTAATTCCTCCAAAGCTAATTCATCCTTATCATTCAGATATTGTATAACTAATTGCTCATCAGTAACTTTTTCCATATTCTTTTACTTTTATAAAACTATTATACAAGTTTTCCCATATTAAGTCAAATAAACAAAAAATCGCCATTTTTATGCTAACGTTGCAGAATCAGGGTGCCGTGGAAAACTAAGGGCTCGTCCGTAAATAACTTCCCTATTTTTCGCCAAGATGTGCGTCAGATGTGTTCAAAAAAATAGAAAGCATAGTAAAGCTACGCTTACTATTTTTTAGGACACAGATGATGTGCAGATTGGATGAAAAAGGGGAAGTTATTAACGAACGAGCCCTAAAATGGTAGGCAGCTTTATTTATTGTTACTATTGATGTGCTTATTTTTTTCAACATTATGCTATAATGTACATATGCAATTTAATTAATTTAAATGTTTAATTTTACTTTTTATATTTCCCTTGGTTCTTTTATTGTCTTTTTCGGAGCCGGAATTTATTTTTTTACATGGTGGCTTAAAAGCAATAGGCACCATCAATTTCTTCTCTATTTTGCGCTTGGGTTAGGAGGTTTCTTGTGGTTTAAGATTCCTAATATTCTTGCAAATGCGCATATAGAAATCGTACAACAGGATTTTTATCTTTTTTTCTTCGTTACTCTTCTTGCGCACTTTCTTGCATACTTTTCTATTATTAAGGGACTCACTTTTTTTACGGAATTTTCTTACAAAAAATCCGTATTATATTATTTTGCAATATGGTTTGGCCTTGCTATATATTATTTTTCTCTGACTTTTTTTGTCCCGGGTTTTGATTTAACCTATGCCCCCGTATGGGCAAGCCACCTGCTGTTTTTCATTCCGGTTCAATTATGCATCCTATACGAATTGTGGCACATTGCAAAAAACCCTGTAAAATCTTTAACCGTTCCATTCCCTGGTGTTATGTTATTTGGTACTGGCACAGGAGTAATTTTCCTGATAGCTTCTTCCCTCTTTTACATTTTTGTACAAATTTGGCCGTATCCGCAAGAATTTTGGTATTTTGCAGTCACCACTTCTACTAATATCTCGTTTTTGCAAATTATCAGCGGACTCTTTTTATTTTTTGGGCTTTGCGTCTTATCGCAAAGCTACATCCGCGCAATTAAAAATTAGATAGCGTTTTTAATAAAATTAAAAAAACCGTTACGATTTGATAATTTTCTTGAGTCTTTAATCGATGGGTCTGGCTCAGGGGGCTATTTTGAAGGGTTTTGGTGGGTGTGTTCTGAATCTATTTGGGAATAGCTAATTTGCTTTTGAATTTTCTCAATCACCTCTCTTTCGTGATGTATGGTATTTTTTGGTAGATTATTAATTACTCTGAATTACGAAACCCCCATTTTAAAAGAGTTTCGGGGTCTTTTTCCAAAATTTGGGCTATAAATGTGCTATAATTTTTAGGCGGAGCCTTTGGCTAAGCCTAAAAATTCTATCACATTTCTATCTCCAAATTTTGGAAAAATACCTCCGAGGGGTTTCGTAATTCAGAGTAATTAAAAACCATTGTAAATCATCGCACTTTTCCGGCTCCATTATTTTTGGCTCTCCATCCCATTTCTCAACTATAAAAAAATAATCTGATCTGTCTCCAGTTTCATCATGAGCAGTACGATATAATGCATGGGCGAATTTAACATCTGTAGGATTTATATCAATCCCAACTTCTTCTTTGGCTTCTCGTACCCCGGCAATTGAGGGAAGTTCTTTGGCATCAACATGGCCAGCTGGCACCCCATACCAGCCATCATAATATCCCGTATTTTTCCTTCGCCCCAATAAAATTTCCTCTCCTTTCTTAAGGATAATGTAAACTGCCGGCACCGATTTATTTCTTTCTTTTTGCATAATTTTTAAATAATAGGTCTCGGTCGGACTAAGAATCTACTCCAATCCAATTAAAATGTCTTTATCTAAACATTCATAACACCAATCATCTACTTTGGTCTGCTTATTATAGTTTTCATCTTCCCAATCTCGTAGTCCCTTAATATCTTGCACTACTCTTGCAACAAAAGCATTCTGATATGTTGAATATGTTGATAGGTGTCTAGTTATAACTGCTTCAGAAGAAATTGGTATAAAATTTACATTTATGTCTTTAAAAATATCTGCTGCAAAACGCATTACCCTAGGTAAATGATAAAAATTTGTCATCAATCCTACTTTACCCGTAAGAAGATGCAATTTTTGGTTTTTTTGTAAAACTAGTTTTACAGCCCATAGATTACCCGTTGTATCTGGATCCGATTTTATACGAATAATTTTTGGACAATCTTGGAGCTTATAAGTTTCAAATTGTTTTTCCAAATAACTTTTCATATCAGTAACTTTTTTTTCACTACCACCCACTATGAAATATATTTTGACTCTTTCTGCAAAATCAACAGCCGCATCCATCCTCACTTGACCACCCAAGTAAATATTTTTCACAATTTCGTCAAATTGTCCATCAATATTAATCTCGCTTGCACAAAAAAGAATTACTATATCATATTGTTTATATTTTTTGTCTTGATTCATAAATCTTATAGTTCTCAATTTATCGATTTAGCTCATGCGTGCTGACCACTCCAGTCTAAAACCAAGATTTCAGAAAAAAAATGGACTTTTTTGTGTTCTTGAAACTTTGATTACTTTAAATAAGGATTCTTCTGCTTTAAATTATCTATTTGATTCTGAAGATTATTTATAATTGAATCATTTTTTTCCTTGTTTAAATCGTCTAATTTTTGGTTTATTAAATTGGTTTTACCGATCAATACCTCATAAGAACTACTTTTAAATCTATACGCATCTATTACCAAGCCAGAAACAGTCACCAAAAGAGTTAAAAACCCAAATACAACTACGATCATTACCCCAATCATATAAGCGTCGATTCTTTTGATTGAATCCATTAACTCCTTGGGCGTAACATCAGAATTAGTTGGTTTTTGAAATCTCGTAGCCATACTATCTTTTCGCCTGGTAAATTGTATATTCTAGATTCCAAGAATCTCCAACTTTCCGACTACGATAATTTAGTGCAATTTGTTTTTCGTCGTTCGTTTTTCCAATCATTAAAGGAGAAACATTACCAATATCAATGGATGAATTAAAATTAAATAATTTTAATTCAAGTTTTTTTGCGTCGGAGGTTACTTGGGTTTCTATTCTTGGATTTTTTGATTCATCATCATGAAAAGTAAAAACAAGACACAGATCATCTTCGGAACCAATAATTTCTTTTGTTTTAAATTTTATTTCAATTGGAGTTCTACCATAAGAAATCACACTACCGTTGGCAAGAACTTCATAATCTCCCGTAGTAATACTTATTGATGACATTTTGAGTAGATATTTTAAAATGTTACTTAATCACCTGACTTAGCATATGGCTTGCACTGAGCTTGCCGAAATGTTCCGGGGCTAGGATTCGAACCTAAATATTGGAGTCCAAAGCTCCAAGTCCTACCATTAGACGACCCCGGAATAACTAATTTGTCAAATAAATTCCTTCTGTCCAGCCTTGAATTTTTCTATTTAATGTCGAACTTTCTCTCACTCCAACTCTTAATAAACCAAAATAATTTTCTCCGATATTTTTCCTTTTAGTAAGTATTATATTTTTCTTAAAATACATATTTCCAAAACTTTTCGAGGTAAATCCTGTATGTTTTAGCCAATAGTTATTTACCTCCTGAATCCGGTGTTTGTTATTTTTATGCAATACAATATTGAAAGATATCTTTTCCTGCGGTAATTTGATAGCTTCTATGAGCCATCGTATAAATATTTTTATCATATAAGGATCGGAGTTCGAAAATAATACTTTGCTGGATTTACTCATCTTTTCCTTGCTCCCCTCTGCCCAATATAGTGCTATTCCAATCAGCCATAGTTCTCTCTTAGATAATATACCAATCTCGTCGCGTGCTTTATCTTTTATCTGTTTAGTAAGGATTATTCTTTGATCTCTTTTTCTTGCCCCTCCCCGAATTACGGCGGCGAGTCTTTTTTCAGTTAATCTTTGCGTCTGTCTTTTAGCTAATTTAACACTTCTTAACCACAAAGACAAGGATGATTTAGCTACGGGAATTTGTTTTAAAATTTCACTGTAAGAGAAGCCTTGCCGTCTTAATTCTATGGCTTTATTTTTTTCTTCTATTTTTGATTTCATATTCGAACTAAGCTTTAGTATAATTAATTATACTATCTTGGTTCAAATAAAACAAGCCACTATGTTTCTTTATAGGTAATGTCAACTACCGCTAATTCCAAGGGCAACTGTAGTATAGTGGCATATTTCATCTTGTTTTCTGCATCAATAAATAATTCCAGCATTTTTTGTATTTCTTTTTCCTGCAGTTTTTCGGTTTGTTCTTTCATTCTTTCAATTTCTTCTTTTGATAACCCCGACACTTCCATGCTAATTAATTCAGGATTTATTTTCAGTAATAATGATTGGCGCACATAAAATATCAGCGTTTTGGCAAATTCCTGCAAGTCCACTCCCCCATCAACCAGGGTGTTTAAAAATACCAAAGCCCCCTTAGTGTCTTTGGTCAAAAGAAAATCAACAAACTGCGAAATCTGGCTCACCTCCACAATGCCTAAGAGTTCTTTTATTTCCTGGGTGGTTACCAGTTTGTCGCCTCCGGAAAAACTGATGCATTTATCCAACAGCGATTCGGCGTCTCTAAAGGACCCCCGGGCGTTAAGCGCAATTAACGACAATCCCGATGGTTCAAATGTAACCTGCTCTTTTTTAGCTACAAATTCTAACTTTTTTATGATTTCGGGAACATGCAATCGTTTAAAATCAAATCGCTGGCACCGTGAAATAATAGTAGGAATCATTTTTTGGGTTTCGGTGGTGGCCAAAATAAATATGGCGTGATTTGGCGGTTCTTCTAAGGTTTTTAAAAGGGCGTTGGCGGCGGATTTACTCAATTGATGACATTCGTCAATGATGAAAATTTTGTACTTTGATTTTACCGGTGCGAATTTTATTCCCTCAATTAATTCTCTTACATCATCAACTCCGGTGTGGCTGGCGGCATCAATTTCTATTAAATCCATGGATTTGCCGGCGGTAATTTCCAGGCACGAATCACAGGTGTTGCAAGGTTTTGCTGTGTCCGCCGAAGCTTTAGTGGAGGAGGAACCACTTTTAGATTCACCGGGCACAAGTCTGCGCCCGGCTTCGCTTCGCTCGCAATTTACCGCTTTGGCAAAAATTCTGGCCATGGTGGTTTTTCCTGATCCGCGCGGCCCGGAAAACAAATAGGCATGCGAAATGGCCCCGGATGTTATTGAGTTTTGCAAAGTCTGGACAATGTGTTCCTGCCCGATAATTTCAGAAAAATCCTGCGGCCGATATTTTCTATATAATGCGATGTTATTTTCCATGGCTATTTTTATTTTTTATAACAAAAAACGGGAAGCATCACAATGTTGACAGTAGAAAATACTGTGATAACATTTAATGTAATACAAAACAATTCAAACAAAAGGGGGGTATTATGCGAGAATATGTTGATCCGACCGTTACAGAAACATGGAAAATGAGAACCGTAATACAGGATCAGCAAATTATAATTTCAAATCAGAAAAAAACCATTGCGGAAAAAGATAGGGAAATAGAAACCCTGAAAGCTGAAATTGAAAAATTAAAAAAACTCCCAGTTTGAGTTGTCAAAAGCCGGCAAATCCCCCCGGCTTCTTTTTTTATTCGTGATTCGTAAATTCGTAAGGGATTCGTTATTCGTTGATGCATTTACTTCTTAAATACTAAAAATTTATATCCTAAAAAATTCCATATCGCCGATACCAGCGCCGCTAGAATTACGCTTAATTTTACCCATAGTATTGTCGGCAGTCCAAAGCGCAGCCCCATAATGTTTGTAAAGTAATAAAACGATGCCACGTCAATTAATAAACCAATGATCGTGATAGCAAGAAATTGGAATAACTCTTTGATAGTTTCTTCTTTTCCGTGTTTGCTAAATGCCCAGTGCTTGTTTCCCCAATATTTTAACAAAGTCGCAAATAAAAAAGAAAGTGTTTTTGCCAGCAAAGGATTTATTAAAATGAAAAATCCAAATATCCAAATGAAAACCTCAAAAATTTTCAGATCAGCTACCGTGGCCGCCGCACCCACTAAAAAAAACTTTCCAGCCTGGAATACAAATGCTAACTTTTTGCCTATTACATAACAAATCCATAGGCCAAGCAATGCTAGCAAGGGAAACAACAGCCAAAGCGCGAGGGCTTGATAAAGGTTTAACGGGATTCCTAAATCTTTCAAAAAATCACTTATTACAAATCCCACGATTTTGCCGCAAATGAGGGCAATAACAATATCAATAATTTTCATGTGCTTGCTTTCGTAAGAATCCTGCGTTTGATTGAAATACCCAAAATCTTCTGCTATCATAAGCCTATGATAAATAAAAAAATGGTAATTTACAACACCCTATCAAAAAAGAAAGATGTGATAAAACCCATTAAAGGAAAAAAGATCAACCTCTTTGTATGCGGTCCCACAGTGTACGATTTTTCCCATATCGGCCACGCCAGAACCTATGTTTTTTTTGACGCTTTTGTAAGGTATTTAAGAGGCAGGGGTTTTACGGTTTTTTATTTGCAAAATATTACTGATATTGATGACAGGATCATCCAGCGCGCGCGCGAAAAAGGGGTACCGATAAAAGATCTGGCTGATGCTTTTACTAAAGAATATTTAAAAAATATGAAAGCCCTGGGCATTACTAGTGTGAATAAGTATGCCAAGGCTACCGATTATATCAAAGAGATTATAAGCCAAATCCAAAGACTCCAAAAAAAAAGGTACGCATATAGTTTGGATGACGGGATTTATTTTGACATTTTAAAATTTAAAAATTACGGTAAATTATCCGGTCGGACGGTGCTCGAATCAGAGGATTCGGTATCCCGCATAGATTATAGTAAAAATAAAAGGAATCGGGGCGATTTTTGTTTGTGGAAATTTAAAGTTGAAGGTGAACCTTTCTGGCCAGCGCCTTTTGGAGCGGGGCGTCCCGGTTGGCACACTGAAGATACGGCAATTACCGAAACCTTTTTTGGCGCCCAATATGATATTCATGGCGGCGGCCGTGACTTGATTTTTCCCCACCACGAAGCGGAAATTACCCAAATGGAAGCTATTTCAGGTAAAAAACCTATGGCAAGGTATTGGATGCATACCGGTTTTTTAACTATGGATGAGCAAAAAATGTCAAAATCTTTGGGAAACTTTATCGTCATCGACGATTTTTTAAAAAGGTATTCTCCTCAACAATTACGTTTTTGGATAACCAAGAATTTATGGCACTCCCCCATTGATTATTCCGAGTCCGTAATGATAGAAGTAAAAATGTCGTTGGAAAAAATTGAAGAATTTTTGCGAAAGTTAAAAGTTATAAAGTCAAAAGTTAGGGGCGTGACGGATGGAAAATTATTAAAAACGGCCAAGGATGATTTTTATACTGCTCTAGCCGATGATTTTAACACACCAAAAGCGTTTGCGGTTATTTTTGAATTCATCAAAGAAATCAATAAATTATTAGATCAAAACCTGGTTGGCAAAAAAGCCGCAAAAGATATTTCTGCATTTTTTGTAGAAATAAATACGATGTTTGATATCATCGATTTTAAGAAGTTAAAAACTTCCAATGTGCCACATGAAGTTTCTGAATTAGTAAAAACCAGGGAGCAGTATAGAAAAGTGCAAAACTGGGAAAAATCAGACGAAATTCGCCACGAAATAGAAAAATACGGATTTTCGGTGGATGATACCAAAGACGGAACGGTGTTAAAGAAAATGTAAAAAATTATGTAAAAAAAAGAAGCCGAAGTGAAACCTTGCGGCTTTTGTTTGCTACTCTATTCTGTTTTATTTTCATTATTCCGATTTTCAATTTCCGGTCTTTTATCCCCCCCTACTGATAAGTAGATTCCAAAGTGAAAGATTAAAATGAAACCTACGGTAAAGCAAGTAGCTGCCAGGGGAAACCATTGGGTATTTATCATTCCAGATAAGCCCAGGTGGAAAAGTAACAGGCTTAAACCAAAAATAATCAAACCGAAAATAAAAAGCAACCAGTTGGTAAGGTTCTCGTAAATCTTCATGGCATTCTCCTTATGAGGGGTGTGGGCAGGGAAGCAAACCTAAATTAATAATATAGTTTATATGGGATATTGTCAATGCTTGTTCCGCCCTCTGCTTTTTGGTATACAGATTGTATGAATTTATAATTCCAACATTCGTATTTTATTTTCTACTTTCTATTTTCTAAATTCTCAAATTATGTCTGACATGCCAATTAAAAAACCGCCGCAGAATATCGAAGCCGAGCAAAGTTTGCTGGGCTGTTTAATGTTGGATAAAAACGCCATCATTAAAGTGGCAGACTATGTAAATGCTGAAGATTTTTACAAAAATATCCACAAAGAAATATTTTCAACCATGACAGAACTTTCTTTAAAAACGGAACCGATAGACATTATTTCCGTTTCGGCAAAATTGCGGGAAAAAGGACAATTGGATGGCATAGGCGGGAGCGCATATTTGACTTCTTTGATAAATTTGGTACCCACTGCCACCCATGTGGCAAACTATGCAAAAATCGTGCGTGAAAAAAAAGTGCTGCGGGATTTAATTTCCGCTTCCGAAGAAATCGGCCTTAATGCCTTTGACGAATCACAGGAAGTTGACCAATTATTAGACAAAGCCGAAAAAAGTATTTTTTCCATCGGGCAAAAATCACTAAGCCAGGGATTTTTACCCATTAAAGATATTATCCCTGAAATATTTGAAGGGATAGAACAGCGTTCACAGCACACGGGGTTATATCGGGGCACTCCAACCGGTTTTAAGCAACTAGATAACATGTTGTCAGGATTGCAGAGGTCTGATTTAGTTATTTTGGCCGCAAGGCCCAGTATGGGAAAATCTTCACTGGCGCTGGATATTGCCCGCCATATTGCGGTCATGGAAAACTTGCCCGTCGGGATTTTCTCGCTTGAAATGTCTAAAGATCAACTCGTGGAACGCTTATTAGCCAGCCAAGCCAATGTTGATTCTTGGAGGTTGCGAACCGGCAAATTGCAAGACGGCCAGGGTGATAATGATTTTTCAAGGTTGCAAGTGGCCATGGGAAGTTTATCAGAAGCGCCATTGTATATTAATGATATTGGTATGGCTAATATTTTACAGATTAGAGCCATGTCCCGAAGATTGCAGCAAGACAAAGGTTTGGGGTTGCTGATTATTGATTATTTGCAATTAATGGATCATACCAACAAATACGCTACCCCTATCCAGCAGGTAACAGAAAATTCCCGCGCTTTAAAAATGCTGGCCAAAGAATTAAACGTGCCCATTTTGGTGTTAAGCCAGCTTTCGCGCGCCGTTGAACAGCGAACTCCCCACCGGCCCATGCTTTCTGACTTGCGCGAATCGGGAGCTATTGAACAAGATGCGGACGTGGTAATGTTTATTTACCGCGAAGACAAATACAATGAAAATTCTTTGGAAAAAAATATTGCCGAAATCATTGTGGCAAAACACCGCAATGGCCCCACCGGAGCCATAAAATTATACTTTGACGAAAACCGGGTGAGCTTTAGAAACCTGGAACAAGGAGATTATGCAACAGAAATTAGCGCAGATTAGTTTCTGGAATTCCCAACACCTAAATTCTAATTCCCAAGGTTTTCATTGGGAATTAGATATTGGGGTTTGGGGTTTTAACCATATGGATTCCATTAAAAAACTTGCCGATTTATTTGGTAAATTCCCTACGGTTGGCCAAAGAACCGCCAGCCGGTTTGTTTTTTATTTAATAAACCAGCCCAAAGAAAAAATTGATGAATTAATAGGATCTTTGCAAGAGCTAAAAAATAATATAAAATTATGCCGTTTTTGTTTCAATCCCTTTGAAAGCAATGAGGCTTTTTGCATTATTTGCCAAAACGCTTCGCGCAACAAACAGTTGTTGTGCGTGATAGAGAAAGAAGCAGATTTAATTTCAATTGAAAATACGAAAAAATACAACGGTCTTTATTTTATTTTGGGCGGCACGCTCACTTTGCGAAAAACTGACGGCAGTAACTTGCGCCTTCAAGCATTAAAAGAAAGAGTCAAAGAAGGAAATTTTTTAGAAATAATTATTGCTTTAAATCCGACGCCGGAAGGAAGGTCAACATCGGTATTAGTAGAGCGCGCAGTAAAAGAGATTTCCCAAACATTAAAAATAACTCATTTGGCACAAGGCTTGCCAGTTGGCGGCGAATTAGAATACGCCGACGAAGAAACATTAGAATCGGCATTTGAAGGGCGCAAATAAGAAAACGAGGCAAACAAAAACCGATTTTTCATCGGGTTTTTGTTACTTATAGTAAGCTCTGTCCTTGTATTGTAAATAAATATATTGGATACTTTTTCTAGCGCTTTTGGTGATTTGATTATTTAACAGAGTGTTCATTTTTGTGATTTGAAGATCAATATCTGAATTTGGATCAAAATAAATTTTCCAATTTTCAGAGGTGGTAACTATTAACGGATCCGATACGTTGACCTGGCTGATATCTATTTGGAAATTATTTTTTAAGTTCTTCTGTATTTTAGAAATGGCGTTAATAGTGGATTTTTCAATGATACCTTGCCCCAATGCCCATGTGGCATGTTCTGTTGCTAATATGGTAATAAAGTTGCCTTGAGCCGGTTCTTGCGGTTGAAAAATTACTCCGTTTTCGTCAAGTAAAAAACATCCATTGGTAAAATCCCGTTCTTGCGGACAAACTAGGGCATAGGGAGTCCTTTCTTTTACGGTAATAAGTATTGTTTCAAACAGACTTTTTTTAACCTCTGCATTTTCAATTGCGGGAAATGCCGCCAGTATGGCGGTATTTATTTTTTGGGTGTCGGCCAAAAAAATGGTTTTTGTTACAATTTGAAACTTGCCTAACGAAAACAGAGTAGTATTGCCCAAAGACCTCGCGATAGCACGAATGTCTTCCTGGTTGGTATTATTATTACCCGATATTTCAATATGTTTTATTTGAAACTGCGGCAACCATATCAGGGCGCCGCCGGCCGCCATGCATAGTAACATTGCAAAACATACCCAAAACAATGGTTTTTTAAAAAATACTTTTTTCTTTTTTAATCCTTTTATTTTAGGATGAATGTGTTTTTTCCGGTATGACATGAAAATTTAAAAAATTTTCACCGAGCACAAAATGATTTTTCATTTATGTGCTTGGTATTCAATATTTATAATCCCCTTTTAATCCTCCGGATAGTTTCAATCGCATAATTTAACCAATATTTTTTTGAAATAACTAAGTCTTGCGCCTTTACATATTCGTCTTTATATCCGCCAAATCCCATCTTAAATAATGTAGGGCCGGAATAAGGGTGCTTGGGATGTGTTGTTGGGTCGGAATATCCCCAAAAGTCATACATTTTGCATCCCCGTTTTTTAGCCTCTTTAATAGCTTCCCATTGAAGTAAATAAGATGCGGGAATTTTCTTATATTCAGGTAAAAGCGCCGCATGGTGGTAAAATGCCGCACCCGACCAAAAAATACCGTATGAAGCCGCAATAACTTTGCCATCGTATTTTGCTAAAAAAAGAGCTATTTGGTTATCGCCGGAAAACGCTAAAAATTCTTTTTTAAAATATTCCAAGGAAAATGGCACAAATTTTTGATGTTTTACTACTTCCAAATGCATGGCATTGAAAGTTTCCACATCGGCAATATTAAAACTTTGCACAACGGTTAACTTTTCATCTTTTTGCGCTTGGCGAATCAAATACCGGGTGGTTTTTCTCATGTGGTCAAGCAAATGTTCTTCACTGGGCGAAATATCCAGCTTCCAGCTTGATTCAGGATGGGTGTGTAGTGGGCGCAATCTGAATCCTAAAACCTTAAACAATGTTTCATTTTCCGATGATCTTTCCCAAATTGGGCTTATGCGTATAAAATCCGCTTTTTCTCCGCCAGCTGACGGATTTGCTAATTCTTTTAATTTTTCCAGTAATAGTTCCATCGCTTTCTTTTTCATGTTCCACGTTTCATGTTCCATGACGACCGGTCCGTGTGGAACTAACAAAAAGGATCCCCGCCTTGCGACATGCCTAATTGCCAGGGCAACCGAAATAAGGCGATCATCTTGATATATGCCCAATCGCCAAACGGGATTTTTAAGCGATTGCTGGAAGGCTCCCCAATTCCAAGACTGCAAGAATGTTTTTTCTTGACATTGCAAAAGAAAACTTTCCCATTCAGTTTTACTAATAATTTCTTTGATAATCATTATCATAATAATAACCATTATAATTCACCCGTATCCCACTAATCTCTTACATTTATTCAACGTTGAATAAATGTAAGAGATTATATTTTTTCTATTAAAAATACTTTTACGTATTCGTCCAGCGAATGTAATTGAAAAAGTTGTTCAGTTTCTCTTGAAACATCATAAGGCGTTACCCATACACTTTGTTGCAATAACTTATATCCTAGGTTGTGTAGAATACCCTTTAGTAGACTCCGTTTTGTGGTGTGGGTTTTTGGGATGTCGAAAATAACCATTATCCATTTACCGTCACTTCTTTTTACCTTATCATTTGCGGTAAAACTTGCCCTTAAAGCTTTTGATAAACCTTCTTTAGTAATCATAACCGCTTTCTTGCCCATTAGATTTTCAACTCTGATATAGTTTTTCCGTTTCAGGTAATGCATCATATTGCCAAATACTCTTCTATTCTTTCTGTCCTTATAAATTCTAAAAATGGGATTCTCTAGATCTAGTAAAATATCTAACTTTGCATGTAGCGGGCTTACCATTAAATCTTTTACTTTTCCGTTTTTTTCAAAGAAACTATATACATCCCATAAAAATTTATCAGTAATCGGTATTCTCATATAAATTATCTTACATTTTATCAACGTTGAATAAATGTAAGACTTATTGGTATTTTTTAAGAAAATCCGCTATTCTTTGGGCGTCACTTATTGCCTGCCCCAAGCGGGGTCGAAGGGAAATATTAATGTGGGTGGGTAAATTTAACGTTTTTTTGGCTAAATACTCGGCGTTTGGACATAAGCCTTGCCTATACTGCATTTTGTCTAATTGCGTATCGTCGGGAGCTATGACGCTGGTATACCAATCCCCTAGTAAAATATTTTCTTTGTACCAGGCATCATACAAAATTTCATGTGCCTTTGGATGAGTTATGGCAAATCTTAAGAAAATATTACCGTCCCCGCCCTGAGCGGAGCCGAAGGGTTTTTTAGGTAGGCCGAATTTGGTATCTTTTAAATTTTCATAGTAAAAATCGGCCAGGCGCTGACGGTGGTTATTAAATACGTCTAATTTTTTAAATTGGCAAAGTGCCATAACGGCCAAGGCATTGGGCAGGGCTTTGGGGAAATAATCCGGACGCTTGCCTTGTTTTTCCTGCCAGCTTACCGCTTTTGAAAGGATATGCAGCCATTGTGATAAAACTAAAAATATTTTACCTAAATCAAAAAAATGATACAGCGGTAAAATGAGAATATATAATAAAATAGGGTGAATAATTTGCTGGAAAACCCAAAACAACGGAGGTTGGCCAAACTTGTCCTGAGCTTGCCGAAGGATTCTGCCAATTTCATCATTGTTAGTAACTGCCATGCCGCCATACACGCTGGAAATCACTTTGTCTCGCGAGAAACTGAAGAAAGCCGCATCTCCAAAAATTCCTACTTTTTGTCCGTTAAATTCTGCACCTAAAGCATGTGCGCAGTCTTCAATAACTATTAAATTATTTTCTTTGGCGATTTTCATTAATTCATCCATATTTGCCGCTAATCCAAAAGTATGCTGAATAATCAATACCTCGCACTGCTTATTCTCACGAATAAGCAGTGCTAACTTTTTGGTATCAATATTAAAATCATCGGCACAATCAATGTAAATGGGATGCAAATCCGCCCATAATATCGGGTTTACCACCGCATTGCAGGTAAAAGCTTGTAGTAAAACATCGCTTTGTTTTGGCAGGCTAAGAGCTTTCAAAATGGCATAAAGCGAAGATCGTCCGCTATTAAAACTGACGGCGTATTTTACTCCTAAATATTTTTTAAATTCTTCTTCCAGTTTTTTAATGCCACCCCCTCGCTTCCATGCTAGGGGTAAAAAAAGCATCTTGCAAGCCAAAGCCACATCGTCTTTTTGGACATTAGGAGACAAGGAAATGGATATGGGTT
>MHPA01000025.1:0-29676 GCA_001820255.1 Candidatus Staskawiczbacteria bacterium RIFCSPLOWO2_01_FULL_38_12b
GGCGAAAACGGGCGAAACAGCGTGGGCGTGCCTACGGCACGCCCACTCCTTGGTTGGTTCTCAACCGCTAAGTTCCATTCTGGTGCCGAAGGAGGGAGTTGCACCCTCATGACCTTGCGATCGCTGGATTTTGAGTCCAGTGCGTCTGCTGTTCCGCCACTTCGGCAATTTATGCTCATCCTAGCACAAATTCAGCATTCTTCAAGATTGTTTCCAGGTGGCGTCAATGATTTTTTCCGGGAATTTTTCGTATAATTTTTGCAAGTTATTGCAGGTAGTTTTATGCAACACCGCCGCCCGGTAGCGAGTAAGGTAGGCCTTGGCTTGGTCGGCCGACGTTGGCAGGCAGCACTTGGCGATTGTTACCATGATGCCTTTTTGCCCCGCAAGGTAAATCTGGCTTGGCGCTTCTTTTTTTAATTGGGTTTTTTCTTCATTTCTTTTTTTGGCTTTTTTTGAAATGTCAAAAATTTTATTTTTTACAAAGCCGGGTACGG
The DNA here is from genome assembly GCA_001820255.1 of Candidatus Staskawiczbacteria bacterium RIFCSPLOWO2_01_FULL_38_12b. GTDB lineage: Bacteria > Patescibacteriota > Minisyncoccia > Minisyncoccales > Staskawiczbacteraceae > VGLO01. Next base: position 498 of record MHPA01000025.1, read on the forward strand.
AAAACAGCGAAGCGGGAATTTGCAAGAATACCTTTTTTATGTGGGATTTTGCAAAGTTTGTTTTTGCAAAACGGAGCCAGTCTTGCGAAGGCACTCTTTTTTTATTGGTGATGATTTCCACTACGTCGCCATTTTTTAACGGCTGGGAAAGGGTGATAATTTTTCCGTCTATTTTGGCGCTTTCGCAATGATTGCCGATGTCAGAATGCACGGCATAGGCAAAGTCAACCGGAGTTGAACCTTTTGGCAGTACGATAACATCCCCTTTCGGGGTGAAAGCAAACACTTGGTCGTAAAAGAAATTAATTTTAAAATCGCCCCAAAACTCCGGTACTTTTTTGGTCCAGGTAAATTTTGCGCCCTCTTTTTGCAGGTCAATTTTTTCTTTATATGACCAGTGGGCGCATACGCCGTACTGGGCATCTTTTTGCATTTGAACGGTTCTGATTTGGATTTCAGATATTCTCCCTTCTTCTAAAAGCACGTTGGTGTGCAAAGATTTATAGCCGTTTGTTTTTGGCTTGGCGATGTAGTCATTGATTTGTTCGGAAGATGTGGGTTTGTAATATTTATGGATAATGCCCAAAGCTTTATAGCAATTTGCCACATCTTTAACAATCACCCTTAGTGCCACCAGATCATGTATTTTTTCAAAATCCATATCATGGGTAAGAAGCTTTTGGTAGGTACTCCAGTAAGATTTTGCCCGATAGTTTATGTCTGCATACTGCACCCTTTCTGATTTGAATACTTTTTTTAAACGGGGGATAAACCCTTTAAGATATTGTTGCCGTTGCTCGTATTTTTCTTTAATGTGTTCCTGAAGCCAGGAAAACTTTTCAGGGTAAAGATAGGCAAATGCCAAATCTTCGAGGGTTGTTTTGATTTCCCCCAGCCCCAGCCGGTTGGCGATTGGTACGAATATTTGAAGGGTTTCCGTCGCATATAATTTTTGGGTTTGGGGCGCAAGTTTGCCGATATTGTGCAGTCCGTCTATTCTTGATGCAAGTTCTATTAAAACCACCCGCAGGTCGCCCGATATCGCAAGAAACATTTTTCTTATGCTTTCAGCTTTTTCCTCGTCAAAAAAATGCTCTTCTTTCACATTGATATTAAAAGAATAATATATCCTTTTAACATCGGAAACTTTTTGGACGATGTGTGAAATCTCCCGTCCGAATTTTTTTTCAAGCTCTTTAAAGTCAATTTTTTTTTCTAACGAAAGCGACGAGGTGTCCGCTACGTCATGCAAGATGCCGGCGATTATGGTTTTTTGATCAAGTTTTAATTGGTCAAGCAATAGGGCGACGGCAGTGGCGTGGTCAATATATGTTTGGCCTGAAGCCCTAATTTTTCCTTTGTATTTTTCTTTCGCAAACTCAAAAGCTTGCTCAATGGGTTTTGGGTCTTTGCTGTTTTTAATTAATTTTTGAATCCGATGCGGCATCTTTTTTATAATCGCACGTTTTACTTGAACACTTAATCAATTCTTTTTTTGTTTGAACCAAGATAGAGTTGCACGTCGGACAAAATTCATTGATAGGTTCGTCCCAGGCGGCAAAATCACAGGTTGGGTAATTGCCGCAGCCGTAAAATATTTTTCCTTTCTTGGTTTTTTTGACGGTAATTTGGCCGGTCTTGCATTTTGGACACGTGATATTTATGGTTACTGCTTGCCCGGAGGCATCTTTTTGTATTGACTCGGTATGCTTGCAATCGGGAAAGCCGGTGCAGGCATAGAATCTGCCAAACCTCCCTAATTTTTCTATCATGGGTTTTTGGCATTTAGGGCATATTTTATCGGTTTTAATATCGGTATTTTCTTTTAGCACTTGGTCATATTTTTCTTTTAAATTTTTAGCAAAGGGTTCGTAAAAATCCCTGCAGGTTTTTTGCCAAGTATCTTTGCCTTCGGCAATTTCATCTAATTCTTTTTCCATGGTGGCAGTAAATTCAATATCTACGACTTGGGGGAAATTTGCTACCAGCATATCATTGACTAAAAACCCCATTTCGCTTGGGATAAACCTTTTTTGGTCGTCTTTGGTTATGTAATTTCTGGCTTGGATAGTAGATAGGGTTGGCGCATAAGTTGATGGCCGGCCGATGCCGTGTTTTTCCAAAGCCTTAATTAAGGTGGCTTCGTTGTATCGGGCGGGCGGCTCGGTAAAATGCTGGCTGGGGGTGACGCTTACCAATTCTAAAATTTCTTTTTCTTGCAATGGTGGGAATTCATTTTCAGAAAATTTCATCGGGTAGACTTTTAAAAAACCGTCAAAACTTAGCATTTGCCCATTGGTGCCAAAACTGTAATTGCCAGCGGTTATTTCAATTGATGTGGCGTCAAAAATGGCCGGCACCATTTGCGAAGCGATAAAGCGTTGCCAAATTAAGGTGTACAGTTTTAGTTGTGCGCCTTCCAGATCGCTTTTTAACGATTCAGGGTTTTTGTGCGCATCAGTGGGCCGGATAGCTTCGTGGGCTTCCTGGGCGTTTTTGCCGGCTTTGTATATTTTAAATCCGGTGGAGTATTTTGGCCCGAAACTTTTGGTAATAAATTCCTTAGCGGCAATCAGTGAAGTTTGTGAGAGATTCAAAGAGTCGGTTCGGTGGTAGGTGATATATCCTTGTTCATAGAGCTTTTGCGCCACGGACATGGTCATTTTGGCGGGGAAGTGGAATTTTTGCCAGGCGCTTTGTTGCAGGGTACTGGTGGTAAAAGGCGCCAGGGGATTTTTTTTGGTTTCCTTTTTTTCTATTTTTTCTATTTGGTAGGTTGCGTTTTCCAAATCTTTTAATATGGCATCGGCATGTTCTTTATTTTTAATGCCCAACTTTTCAATGGCGTTGCCGTCTTTTTTTATCAAAAAGGCGGAAAATTCCACAGCGTCTTTTTTTAGCAAGGCTTCCACTTGCCAATATTCAGTTGGTACGAATTTTTGGATTTCACGTTCTTTTTCAACCACGAGCCGCACCGCCACCGATTGCACGCGCCCGGCCGATAACCCCTTATTAATTTTTTTCCACAAAAAAGGCGAAAGTTTGTATCCTACAATCCTGTCTAATACCCTGCGAGCCTGCTGGGCATTTACCAAATTCATATCGATTTTTCCTGGGTGCAACAAAGCCTCATCAATGGCTGTCTTGGTAATTTCATGGAACACAATCCTTTTGGGGTCCTTTAATTTTAATGCTTCCATTAAATGCCAGGAAATTGATTCTCCTTCGCGGTCTTGGTCAGTTGCCAAGATTACCTGGTCTGCGGCTTTGGCGTCTTTTTTTAATTGCGCGATCACTTTTTTTGCTTTTACCGGTACGACGTATTTTGGCTCAAAGTTTTTATCAACATCTACGCCAAGTTCGCGCTTGGGCAAATCACGCACATGGCCAAAAGACGACATGACTTTGTAGTCGTTTCCTAAAAACTTTTGAATGGTTTTAGCCTTGGTCGGGCTTTCTACAATGATTAAATCCATAATGATTAGTTTAATGAATATATGTTTCCTCCTAGGTTCCGTATCCTACCTGAAATTTCTATAAGCGCAAGTAGGAGATCGTCAGTAATGTTGACCATACTCTAATCTGCGCAATTGCGCAGATTAGAGTATGGTCATTTTAAATCTCTTCTATTAAAAATATTTTAACATAACCATCTAAGGAGTGTAATTGTAATAATTTCTCAGTTTTTTCTGAAACATCATAAGGAGTAATCCATACGCTTTTTTGAAATAACTTATATCCTAAATTATATAAAATGCTTCTTAGTAAAATTCTCGCTTTCTTATGTTTTGTGGGTATATCAAAAATTAACATTACCCACTTGCCATCTTTTCTTTTTTGCTTTCCTTCTACTTGAAAACTGGCCTTTAGCGCCTTGCTGAGTCCTTTTTTGGTAAGTATTACGCCTGCCCTCCCTTTTAAATTCTCAATCTTTATATAGTTATTTTTTTTGGCATAATATACTAATTTACTGAATTTAGCCCTATTTTTACTGTGCCGATATTTTTCAAAAATAGGATTTTGGATTCCCGATAAGCGATTCCATTTTCCGGGATGCGGATTTAAGAAAAAAACTGCAACATCACCTGTTTTTTCAAGAACACCATATAAATCCCATAAGAATTTATCTGTAAGTGATAATCTCATGCCTTAACCATACTCTAATCTGCGCAATTGCGCAAATTAGAGTATGGTATATGGTTAGTTTAACGAGTAGGTGTTACCGCCCAAATTACGGACTTTGCCTGAAATTTCCATTAAGGCAAGGGTGGTGGCCGCCGACGAAGGGCTTAATTTTGTTTTTTTAATAATATGATCGATATGCAGCGCTTCTTCTTTTAACGCCTGTAAGACGAGGCTTTCTTCTGCATTTTCGCCTGCAAAAATTTGTTTGGTAAATTTTTGCGGCTCGATTTCCAATACGTCCAAAATATCTTTCGCGCTTTCAACCAGCGTTGCGCCTTCTTTTATCAATTTATTGGGTCCTTTGGAATTTAACGTATAAATGGATCCTGGCACGGCAAATAATTTTTTATGTTGCAGTTTGGCGTATCTTGCCGTAATTAAAGAGCCGGATTTTTCTTTTGCCTCAACTACCACGACTCCCAAACTCAATGCCGACACAATTCGGTTTCTCTGGCGGAAATTATTGGGATACCCCGGCGTGCCTGGCTTAAATTCGGAAATTAAGCATCCGCCGGTTTCAATAATTTTTCTTGATAGTGCTAAATTTGATTGAGGGTAGATGCTTTTTTCATCAAGCCCTGTGCCTAATACCGCAATAGTTCGCGCGCCTTTTTCAACGCAGATTTTATGGGCAAACGTATCAATACCTGGCGCCATGCCCGAAACAATCACAAGCCCCACATCTGCCAAGTCCCCGGTAATTTGCAGGGTTGCTTGCTGTCCATAATCAGAAGGACGGCGAGTGCCAACTACTCCAATACAAGATTCATTTTCTTGCGGTAAAATTCCCCGATAATACAAAATTTTTGGCGCATCGGGAATTTCTTTTAATAATTTCGGATACTGTTTTTCTTCTATTTTTATTTCTTTAATATCTTCCATGTCATCACTATATCATAGTTTTTTAAAATCCTTGAAGTTTTGTAATTTTGATATATCATAAAGATAGTTGTTTTAGTCGCCCTTTGACAAGGAGCAAAGCATGGAAACAATCGCGCTAAGAAGATGTGAAAATTTACTTTTGGATCCAAGATGGATAGTTACCTCTAAAAGCAAACTTATGGGCCGTATTGGTTCTCACCAAGGTTGTGGTGGATCAATTCTCATGAATCCTTTGCTTAATTTTAATTTAATTTTTTGTAACGCTTGTCCACTTAGAATTGAATTACCAAGTGAAATTAATACGTATGGGAAGCTGGAAGATTGGTGCCGTGTCCATGATCATTAATACTATCGCATAGCGTGGCTAAAACTTTGGCCACTCTTTTTTTACTGTCTCATTTTTTCCACGGCCTCCGCTAGCACCCCGGTAGTAGAAATTTTTGCGAAAATTTCACTACGGGGCAGGTTTGGCAATTCTCCCTTTCTCGACTGCGTCAGATAACATTTGACAGTAAAGGTTTAATCCGATTTTATTAATGCTTCCCGATTGTTCGCGACCTAAAATATTTCCCGCTCCGCGAAGTTCCAAATCTTTAATGGCAATGGAATATCCCGCGCCCAATTCGCGGGCTTCTTCTAGTGCCTTTAATCTTTCTTTAGCCACCGGTGTCAGGTATTTTGGTTTATATAATAGATAGGCAAAACTTTTTATGTGCGACCGGCCAACTCGGCCCCGTATTTGATAAGCCTGCGCCAGGCCCAAATGAGTCGCATCTTCTATAATAATGGTGTTTACGTTTGGCAAATCTATTCCGTTTTCAATGATGGTGGTAGCTACCAAAATGTTGGTTTTTCCTTTTTGGAAATTATCCATCACTGCCATCATATTTTTTTCATCCATTCTTCCGTGGATGGCGCTAATGATTGCTTTGGGAACTAATTTTTGCAGGCCGTCTTTTACGCTATCAATAGTGGCAACCCTATTGTGTAAAAAATACACCTGGCCTTGGCGCGCTAATTCAACATCTATCGCTTTTTTAATGGTATTTTTTTGGTAGGGCAGAATACTGGTATGGATGGCGCTTCTTCCTGCGGGCGGAGTTTGTATTAAGCTGATGTTTTTAAATGAAGAAAGAGCCAGATAAATGGTGCGCGGAATGGGGGTTGCGGAAAGGCTTAGTATGTCCAAAGAAGGATTTATCTGCCGTAATTTTTCTTTTTGCTTTACGCCAAAGCGCTGTTCGTCGTCAATGATCAGTAACTGCAAATTTTTAAATCCGATGTCTTTTGATAATATGCGGTGGGTACCGATGACAATGTCTATGGCACCGTCTTTGATTTTCTGGACAATTTTTTTTTGCTCATGCTTGGTTTGCAATCTTGAAAGTAAGGCAACTGATACGGGAAACTTTTCAAACCGTTTTTTAAAATTATCAAAATGCTGGCTGGCTAAAATGGTGGTGGGGCAGATAATGGCCGTTTGGCAATTATTTATTGCCGCCAGCAAGGCTGTTCTCATGGCTACTTCCGTTTTGCCAAAACCCACATCGCCGCACACAATTCTGTCCATGGGTTTTGGTTCTTGTAAATCTTTTTTAATATCTTCAATGGCCTGTAATTGGTCAGTGGTTTCGTTAAATAAAAACTCGGCGGCAAATTGCGATTCCAATTCCTGGTCAACTACATAAGGCTTCCGGGTAATAATTTCTTTTTGCGCATACAATGCCAACAATTCTTTGGCTAAGACTTCAACGTCTTCTTTTATTTTCCTTTTTGTTTTTTGCCAAAGCAACGATCCCAGGCGCGATACCGCGGGATCGGCAAACCCCACATATTGGGAAAGTTTTTTCTCCAATCCCACTGGAATAAAAAGTTTGTCGTTTTGGGCGTAAGTTAACACATAATATTCTTGCGCTTCTATGTTTTCCATGCCGGTAAATTTGGCCACCCCATGATCAATGTGAACCAGGTAATCCCCAGGCTTTACATTTTTTATTCCAGAAAATAATGTTTGCGATTTTAATTTTTTTTGTAAAATAGCTTTTGACTTTTCTTCGTTTTCAATTTTTATATCCAATACCTGTATATTCTCAAGGGTGTTGCCTAAAAAATCCAAACGCAAAGCTTGAGCCGTATTTACCGGAAAAATTTCTATAACCCCTCCTCTTTGCGAAAATTCTCCCAGATCTGAAACGGTAAACACTTTTTCATACCCCATTTCATCCAGTTTTCTTAAGATATTCATAAGGTTATAATCCTTACTTTTTTCCAGAAATAAGATATTGTCCTGGAAAAATGATTGGGTTTTAGCGGATTCCAAAATTTCTTTTAAATGTTCCTGGAACCAAACAAACCCCTTTTCCAAAAAGTAGGGGGTGATCGATGCTATGAGTGTATTATTTACATATTTTTTTTCCAATGTAGTTATTTTTAGCTTACTTTGAATTACGAAATGCACATTTAAAATGCTTTTTCTTGTCTTTCCTTCAAATTTCAGCTGCAAATTTACCACAATTTTTAGGCGGACGCTTTGCGTAAACCTAAAAATTCTATTAAATTTTCGCTCTGAAATTTGAGGAAAATACCTCGAAAGTCCCGATGCCCCTTTTTAGGGCATCGAGGATTCTCGATTTTTATCGGGACATTTCGTAATTCAAAGTAGCTTAAAATCCTAAAATCGTCAAACATTTCCGTCTTAATACCTATTAATTTAATGTATAATAACATTAGCCTAGAAAGGAGGGTCTTTCGTGGATCTCATGGATTGGCAGCTGGAGGCGGTCCAGCAAGTTTTGGAGAGCTACGGAGAGTTCTCTAAAAATCAGGCATGGAAGGATAGAAAGTTTAACCGCCTGGAAGAAGCGGTAGATGCGGGCAAGAAAGCCCTCAAATACCTGCTTTTAATCCTCTGGCTAGGTATCTGGCAACTCCGCATGCCGTTGCCACTAGGGGAGCAAGAGGGGGTGTGGTTTGAAATTCCACCCCACCCCTTGCTAATCGTTTTCATTTCCAGCGGAAGGATCGCTGGAAATGCAACGCCTAGGCTCCCTAGTGTAAATACCCGGGGGCATTTTTTTTGAGAAGAAGTGTTGTCTACTTTGAATTACGAAATGCATTTCGAAAAACAGGTTTCGGGTCTTTTTTCCAAATTTGGGGGAATACCTCGAAGCGCTTCGTAATTCAAAGTATGTAGCATGATTATGCCTTAATAACCAAAAACCTTCAATATTGGCTCTGTTTTAAAATGTATTTATTGAGCGATAGTGTAAATTATGAACGTTCATAACTTACACTATCATTGCTCGGGGGAGTCAGTGTTTCCGAACAGCATTCAATATTTGACACTTTTAGGTATATGTGTCATAGGTATTGACAAGCTCATTGATATATGATACAATCAAGCTATAAGGTAAAGATAGTTCTTTTACATATAAAACTTGTTGGAATTTTGGTTGTGGGCATTAAGATATCTGTAAAATCAGGTTTTTTAATGCCCACAACCAAAGGGTTTGCCGGGGATTCTGGAGGGTTCCAGAACCGGTAAACTCAACCAAGAAGGAGTAGTTTGATGAGCAAGAATTGGCCCGCTTTGCAGATCGCAGTTTTGGCGGTGTTGGAATCCATCCGAAGTGGTTTGGGTAAGAAAGGTTTGGATGCCTTGCTGTCCCAGGTTTGGGACTACCTGGAGTCTCGGGTAGTCGCAAAAACTCTCTTTACGGGGAGTGAAAAAGAGATGAGGATTATCTCCAAGCCAGGAGAAAGTGTCCTCAAAATTGACTCTCTCATGGAAGAGATGGTCTTGGCCAAACCTTCGCTAAAAGAAAGGAATCTTTGGTTAGTTTTGAACTTTGGCACCAAGTTGGTACTGGAATACCTTCGGATAGGAGGAACCCAGAAAAACTTGGAGATGTTCGTTTCCGAAGCTTGGAATCACCTGAAAACTCGGGTGGTGGTCAAAACGGCGTTCGAAGGAACGCCAAACGAAACGAAAATTGTCGTTCGGAAGAACTCGGATATTCTTCCCTTGGAAAAAATCATGGAGGCCATGGTTGAAAAGAAAGTCCTCTTTGAGGGGACCGAACTAGAAATGACCTCCTTTCAGATAAGGAGGTAAAAAGCGGAGGAAATTTCCTCCACCAAGTTTTGAAGAGAAGTTGCCCCCTGGGCATTTGAAGCCGTAATTCTTTAAGAAGGATTGCTACTTCTTAACCCAAAGGGCATCAAAGGCCCTTTGTACGCAGGCAATCTACATTGGGCCTTTTGAAATACAAAAAAATACAAAAAAAATCCGGGTTGGTGCTCGGACGTATTAATGCGAATCTCGTTTGGCAAAATATAAAAAGAGTTTCGGCCTCCTTGCGAATAATTTTGCCGCCGGCTTCGTAAAAATGTGTTATGCGCAGGCAAGCTGCGCCTAAACATTTTTCCAAACCTGGCGCCAAAATTCTCTCGCAAATAGCTCCGATTGCTAAACGAGATTCGCATTATTAGCCCAACATTATTAATTGTAAGCGTTCATGGTTTTTTCCAACCCGTTCTCAATGAAACATTCCAGGGCTTGCGCCGTTGTTTCTATAACTAAATCAAGGGTCGCTTGTTCTTCTTTTGTGAATTTTTTTATCACAAAGCTTTCTGAATTTTTCGGTTTGCCGCCCAAGGGTTGGATGCCAAGGCGCAATCGTACCAGGTTTTCATTACCGATGTGTTTGATAATTGATTCCACTCCTTTATGTCCCGCAGAGCCGCGGTCTTTGACGATTTTTAAACTTCCCAGCGCTAAATCAATATCATCATGGACGACAATGAAACTTGAAGCTTGAAACTTAAAACTCGAAACGATTTTTTTAACACTAACCCCTGATTCGTTCATGAAGGTTTGGGGTTTTACCAAAAGTATAGTTTCTTTTTTGGAAATCAACGCATTATCTTTTTTTGAAAATTCAAATTCGGGGAAGTCGTTTTTTTTTGCAAAAAAATCAACAGCCATAAAGCCGGCGTTGTGTCGCGTGTTGTTAAATTTTTCTCCCGGGTTTCCAAGTCCCACGATAATTATCATGGATTGATTGTAGCAAAGATTGACTTATTTTTAAAGAGGAATATAATTTAAGTTAGTTGTTTTTTAGTTCTTTTTAGAAAGGAGGCATCTGTGCGTAGCCTGCCTTAAGTCCAACGGAGGGGTACCCAGAGAAGAGGCATTTTTTCTGCCCGGAACGCAGAAGAGGAGTGTCTTTTTGAGGGGGGTTTTCTAGAGAACGGAGTTTCTCATGTCCAGCATTGCTACGAGTCGCCATCTGAATGCGTCGCAGAAACACTTCATTTTGGCGCTCTTGCCCAAAAACGGTGACGTCAAAAACGTCAACATTGAAAAGTTAGCCAAGTTTTTCGAAAATAAGTTTGGGGTGAAAATTCACCCCAGAGCCATCCGTCACTTGTTGGCGGCAAAGAAATCGCCCAAAAAAGAGGCCTCTGAAGTTTTTGCTCCGCCTTTGCAAAGGCGGAATACCATAAGGCCTCGGTAGGGATCTTTCAATGAGCTGCGCCAGCCCAGTGGCACAGCTCTCTTTTTTTATAAAAATAATGTAAAAATAAGCCCTTGCATTGCCTTAAAAAATATGGTAAATTACAAGCATTATGGAGGAAAATACGACAACAAATAACCCGCCAGAACAGCCAAAAGAAAACGGAGGCATAATCAAAAAACGCCTGCCTTTTTTATGGGAACTGTTAAAAATTATTGTTGTTGCGGTAATCATAGTGGTTCCTATCCGTTATTTTATATTCCAACCATTTATTGTGAGGGGAGAATCTATGGTGCCTAATTTACAGTCGGGAGACTATTTAATTGTTGACGAATTATCTTACAGAATCGGCGATCCTCAAAGGGGGGATATTGTGGTGTTGAAGTATCCTCTTGATATCACCCAGAAGTTTATAAAAAGGGTAATCGGCCTTCCGGGCGAAACCGTGCAAGTTAAAAACGGGAAGATACACATTTTAAAAGACGGAAAGAGTCTGGTCTTAGACGAGAAAAAATACCTGCCCCTGCTTGAAAGCACCGATGGCGACGTTACTATTGTATTAGAGAAAGACATGTATTTTGTATTGGGCGACAACCGGCAATTTTCCTATGATTCGCGCAGGTGGGGGGTTTTGCCAGAGAAAGATATTATTGGGCGGGCTCTTTTTAGGGTGTTTCCATTAATGACCATTTCTTATATTTCCGCCCCGAGTTACTAAAAGAGTAATTGCGAATATACGAATTAAAAAGTAATATACCAATATACAAATAACGACGATTCGTATATTGGTAGAATTTGTATATTTGAACGTATTTGTATATTCGTGACCACTCCAAATTTATGAGCAAAATAAAATTACAAAGTTTGGCCGGGATGCATGATATCTTACCCCAAGATCAGGTGTATTTTAAAAAATTCAATAAATCAATTGAAGGCGTTTCGCATTACTACGGATTCAATAGAATAGATGTGCCGGTTTTAGAACAAGCCGAAGTGTTTATAAAAGGTACTGGCCAGGGCACTGATATTGTTGAAAAAGAAATGTATTCTTTTAGGACAAAAGGCGGGGATTTAGTTTCATTAAGGCCTGAATTTACTCCTGGTATCGTAAGAAGCTATATAGAACATGGGATGTATAATTTGCCCCAGCCGGTTAAATTATGGACATCGGGCCCTTGTTTTAGGCACGAAAGGCCGCAAGCGGGCAGATATCGGCAGTTTACACAATTTAGCTTAGAAGTATTGGGGGACAAAAGTCCATCAATAGACGGGCAAATCATTCAAATGAGCTTTGATATTTTGAAGGATTTAGGGTTTAAAGATATTAGTATTGAAGTAAACAGCATTGGCGACCAGGAGTGTCGGCCATATTTTAAAAAGATTTTAACCGGTTATTTCAGGTCGCGAAAATCCTCTTTGTGCTCGGACTGCCAGAGGAGGTTAAAAGAAAATCCTTTACGGATTTTAGATTGCAAAGAAGAAAAGTGCCAGCGGGTAAAAGCGGGGGCTCCTCAAATCATCGATCACTTGTGTGAAGCATGCCATGCCCACTTTAAACAGGTATTGGAATTTTTGGATGAATTGGAATTGCCCTATGCCTTAAATCCTTATTTGGTAAGAGGTTTGGATTATTACACAAAAACAGTGTTTGAAATTGTAGAGAAAAGTGAGAACGGCCAAAGCCAGGGAACATTAGTGGGTGGAGGCAGATATGATAATTTAGTTAAACTTTTAGGGGGGAGGGATACCCCTGCTTGCGGTGCGGCAGGAGGAGTCGATAGAATTGTAAATATCATGAAAACCCGAGAGCTCAAAGCAGATAAAAAACAGGAAAAGACGGAAATATTTTTGGCGCAATTGGGCCAGTCGGCAAAAAGAAAAAGCTTAAAGCTTTTTGAACAATTCCGAGCCGCTAAAATTCCGGTAACAGAATCTTTTTCAAAAGATTCTTTAAGGAGTCAGTTAAATACGGCAAATAAAATGGGGGCAAAATGGGTGTTAATTTTCGGGCAAAAAGAAGCGCTGGAAAATTTCATCACCTTGCGGGACATGGAAACCGGGGTGCAAAAAGAGATACCCCTGGACAAGGTCGTAGAAGAAATGAAAGCCAAAATTAAAAACTAATTTGAAATTTACAATTTGAAATTGAAAATCAATTTGAAATGATTAAATCCGTCAACATTTCGCTTTGTCGAAATGTTGACACTTACTTATTAAAAATTGAAAATTAAAAATTGAAAATTCGTTATTATGGTTTTAGAAGTAAAAAAGAAAGAAAAAGAAAGCTCCCAGAATTTGGTGCACCGTTTTACAAAAGTGGTCCGCCAAAGCGGAATATTGCTTGATGTGCGAGGCAAACAATTCCGCAAGAGGCCAAAATCAGCCTTGGCAAAAAAGCGTTCCGCATTGCGAAGGGTGATATTGAAAGCGGAAAAAATCGTGGCTGAAAAAATGGCAAAACCGAAATAATCACATAACACATAACATGGAACACGTAACAAAAGTATTTTCGTTTGTTCCATGTTGTATGTTTTATGGGAATGTTAAAGCAAAAAATACAATCCGACGCTACAGATTCCCTAAAACAAGGTAATCACGAAATTACCAGTGTTTTGCGTATGACTATTTCTGTGATCAATGCCAAAGAAAAAGAAAAACGGTATAAAATTTTAAAAGAAGATTCGGAAGTAAAAGAAGAAGAATTGCTACAGGCGTCGCAATTAACTGACGATGAAATTATCGGCGTAGTATCATCCGAAATTAAAAAACGCAAAGACGCTATTGTTTTGTACCAACAGGGAAATCGACCGGAATTGGCGCAAAAAGAAAAAGAAGAAATTAGCATTTTGCAAAAATACCTGCCAGAACCGTTATCGGAAGATGAACTTAAAAAATTAATCCAAGAGTCCATTAATAATGTCGGCGCCAAGGAAATCAAGGATATGGGAAAAATAATGAGCGACCTTGTGCTAAAAGTAAGAGGCAGAGCGGATAATAGTCACATTAGTGGTATAATAAAAAAACTATTAGACTAACTGGAGTCTATTAACATAACACATATGGATAATCGAAAATTAATATCAATTAGTGAATTATTTAAAAAAAGTTTTGAATTATATAAAGGCAAGGCATTTTTAATGATGGAATTAACCTTGATCGGATACGCCATTACCTTAGTTATGGTGGCCGTCACAGCGTTTTTGGGGGCTATTATGTTCGGGTTTGGGAAGTTTTATTGGTATGATTTGGCTTCTTTGTTAGTATGCTTAACCGCCTTCTTATTAGTCGTATTTATTGTATTGGTAAATGTGTGGGTGCAAGTTGCTCTTTTATACGCAGTAAAAGAAAGCAGTGGCGCTGGCAATATGAAAAATTTACTCGTGAGTGCAAGAGGCAAGATCGGGTCGTTTTTTTGGGTTATGCTTTTGAGAAGTTTAATAGTGGCGGCGGGTTTTATTTTTTTTATCATACCTGGAATTATATTTTCTTTTTGGTTTAGTTTATCCGAATATGCGTTTGTTTTTGAAGATAAAAAAGGCATGCAAGCTTTGTGGCGCAGCAAAGAATTGGTAAAAGGATATTGGTGGGCGGTATTTGGCAGATTGTGTCTGTGGGTTGCTATTATGTTTCTTATTTCCTCAATTTCCAGGGTAGGGTTTTTAATTAATGCGTTATTTACCATGCCTTTTGGGATTTTTTACCTCTTTGTTGTCTATGAAGATTTAAAAAGGATAAAAAGTTAATTTCTGCATAAAAAAGGGCGCACCGTCTGGTGCGCTTTTTTTAATTCAAAGTAAGACTATATTTTGAAAAAAGACAAATCTTTGGTAAAATAACCATCATGATAGAAATAAATAATCTTACGAATTTTGCTGTGGATAAAGGCTTTTTTTTGGGGGTTGCAAAAAAGGTTTTAAAAGGCGAAAATAAACAAATAGAAAACATATCTATTGCTTTTGTCAGTTCCGAAGAAATCCAAAAACTCAATAAAAAATACCGGAAAAAAGATAAACCCACTGATGTGTTGTCATTTGAAAAGGTTTCCCATTTTAAAGACGAGTCTGCGGAGGTGATAATCTGCCCAGAGGTGGTAAGAGAGCATGCCAAAGACAGTAAATTAAGCTTAAAAAAAGAGCTGGAAAAAATTCTCATTCACGGTCTTTTACATGCGCTAGGATATGATCACGAACAGTCAGAGAAGGAAGCGGAAAGAATGGAAGAAAAAGAGAAACACTATTTTTTGAAGATATAAATCGAATTTTCAATTTCTAATTTCTAATTTTCATTAAGTTTTAATGAGCTGAATTTTAAAACACGTTTAGAAATTGATTCATTAGAAATTAGAAATTAAGTATTAGAAATTTATGTCAAGGGGTCATATTATTACAGGTTTAGATATAGGAACCAATACGATAAAAATTTTGGTTGCTCAAAAAAAAGGATCGGAGTGGGAGCTTTTGACATCGGTGTCAATGCCTTCTTTTGGGTTAAGGCGCGGGGCCGTGGTAAATGTAGAAGAAACTGCAAAAAATATTACGGGATTAGTGGCGGGAATTGAAAGGGATAATAATATCAGAATTAACTCGGTGTTTGTAAACATCGGCGGGAGTCATTTGTATGTCACTCCTTCGGATGGGATTATCTCCGTGTCACGAGCTGATCAAAGGATTTCTGAGGAAGACGTTGAAAGGGTTTTGCAGGCAACGCGGGCAATAAATATTCCTTCAAACGAAGAAGTATTGGATGTGTTTCCTCGGGAATTTATTATTGACGACCAAAAAGGGATAAAGCAACCCATAGGTTTGACTGGAATACGTTTGGAAGCAAAAGTTATCTTGCTTTGCTATTTTCAATCGTACTTTATTAATTTAACCCAGGCGGTTTTGGGCGCAAAATTACAGATTAATGACATTATCCCTTCTCCGTTGGCGGCGGCCGAAGCGGTATTGACTCCCCAGCAAAAAGAGCTTGGCGTGGCATTGATTGATATAGGTTCTGATACGACCAGTCTTGCGGTTTTTGAAGAAGGAGACTTGATTCATTTGGCTATTTTCCCTTTGGGTTCCGCCAACATTACCAAAGACATCGCCATTGGTCTTCGCACCGAATTTGCCATCGCCGAAGATATTAAAAAAAAGCATGGAGCTTGTTTTTTTGTAAAGAACGATAAAAAAAGTTTTACAAAAAATCTGCTTTCATCCAAAGCTGCAACCGCCAATACAACGAAGCTGGCGCGGCAAGGGAAAATAGAAGTCTTTGACAAATCTTCGTCGGTATCTTTTACGGAAAAAGATTTAGTGGATATTATAGAACCAAGAGTTGCTGAAATTTTGGATTTAATGCAAAAAGAACTGAAAAAAATCGGCCGGCAAGAGTTATTGCCGGCGGGCATCGTATTAACTGGCGGCGGGGCGAAATTACCCAAAATAAAAGAACTGGTCAAACAACAATTAAAGCTTCCTTGTGAAATCGGAACATTGAAAGGAATAGTAGGTATTGAACAGGATCCTGCACTCGCTACGGTAGTCGGCCTTGTCGTGGGCGGAGCAGGGATTGAGGGTTTTGAAAAAGAAGGCATTTTTGGGTTTTTAGTATTTATAAAAAAATCATTTTCAAAAATGAAAAAAGTGTTTCGGGTGTTTATCCCTTAATGGTATTGATTATTAGGTTTTTGGGCCTTTGTGCTTGTGCGCAAAGGCCCTTTGTACTATAATGCGTGTGAAAATATAATTACCTATTGAACGAAATTTTCACCATAGATGATATGGATATAAGATCAATAGTCAAAGCATGAATCCAAAAATAAAAGTTATCGGTGTAGGCGGTTCCGGTTCTAATACCATCTCGCGCATCGCAAAATTTAACGATAAAAAGGTTGAATTGATCGCAGTCAATACCGATGCCCAAGCCCTGCATTTTTGTAAGGTTGCCAATAAGGTGTTAATCGGTAAAAATACCACCCAAGGACTTGGGGCGGGTATGGATATTGATTTGGGCAAAAAAGCGGCAGAAGAAAGTAAAGAAGAGATTTCACATTTTTTACAGGATGCCGATTTGGTGTTTATTACCTGTGGGTTGGGCGGAGGTTGCTTGCGTGGCAGTTCTTTTATTACAACAAATCCCAAGGGTCCGGTAAGAATAGATTCTATAAAACCCGGATCCATGGTTTACTCTTTTGAAGATAATAATTTAGTAAAAAGAAAAGTGTTGGCTGCAATGAAAACTGGCGTTAAGAAGGTGCTGGAATTAAAGACCAAAAATAGGACTATTTGCGCATCAGAAGATCATCCATTTTTGCGTGTTAAACCCTTAAATTTTTTAAACCAGAATAGATTTTCCAAGTTTGAATTAGAATGGACAGAACTTAGAAATTTAAAAAAAGAGGATTTAGTCGTTATCCTTAAAAAAATTCCAAACGAAGGAAGTCCGCTAAAACTTTCAGAAAATTTTGTTACTGACGAAAAGTTTTGCCAACTTTTTGGTTTTTTACTTGGAGATGGATGGATATCTAAGTCAAAAGATTCTTGGAAGGTCTATTTTTCACCTTCAAAAAATAATAAAAACAATAAAAAATATTTAGATTTAATAAGAGAATGCCTGGGCTTGGAGATGAAGAAATATAAATCTGCTAATTGGTATTGTGCCGGGTCTAAAAAAGTATATGAATTACTAGAAGAGTTGGGTTTGCATAAACCAGCGAAAGAAAAAGAAATTCCTCAGTGGGTTTTTACTTTACCGGAATCGCAAAAAAAAGCATTTATTATAGGATTGGCAGATGCTGATGCCTCTTATTCAACTCAAATTGGAAAAACTGGTTTACCAAAAAAAGAAATTAAATTTGAAATGGCCAGCGAAAAAATCATTAAAGAATTAAAGTTTTTGTGTGATAGTATAGGATTAAGAACTAGCAATGTTTCTTTGAGGACAAGAATTATAAAACCACCCAATACAAAAGAAGCGAGAGAATTTACTTCGTGGACTATTAGGATTTATAAAACTCAAGAATTGTTGGGTGCGCTTCCTCATTTAAAATCAAGATCAGGAGAAAACTTTTTATATAAATTTAGAAGCAGAAAAATTCCAGATTTTTTTAAACATTTCGGTTTCAATAGAGTGGAATCTATTAAAAATATGGGTGAAGAAGAAGTGTATGATATAACGGTGGAGGGTAGCCACAATTTTGTAGCAGATGGTTTTGTGGTACACAATACCGGGAGTGGCGCTTCGCCGGTCATTGCGGCCATTACAAAGGATTTGGGTATCTTAACCGTGGCGGTAGTTACC
This sequence comes from Candidatus Staskawiczbacteria bacterium RIFCSPLOWO2_01_FULL_38_12b, assembly GCA_001820255.1. Lineage (GTDB taxonomy): Bacteria > Patescibacteriota > Minisyncoccia > Minisyncoccales > Staskawiczbacteraceae > VGLO01. The sequence continues at coordinate 18,368 of MHPA01000025.1, forward strand.
ACGCCTTTTTCTTTTGAGGGCCAGGAAAGAAAAAAAATTTCTCAAACCGCCATTGAAAAATTAAAGAGTAATGTGGATTCACTGTTAATTATTTCCAATGACAACCTGTTAAAAGTGGTTGATGAAAAAACAACGGTTTCTAATGCCTTTGAGATTTGCGATGACCTATTGCGCCAGGCCGTCCAAGGCATTACCGATTTAATGCTGGCACCGGGGATTATTTCCATTGATTTTGCTTCGGTGGTATCTATTATGAAAAATTCCGGCCAGGCTCTGTTTGGCACCGGTAAAGCCACGGGGGAAAATCGAGCCAAGGAAGCCGCAACCAAGGCTATTACTTCGCCATTGCTGGATTTTTCAATTAAAGGGTCAAAAGGGGTTTTGTTTAATATTTCAGGGATGGATATCAGCTTAAATGAGATAAAAGACGCAACCAAAATTATTACCGAGCATGTGGATCCCAAGGCCAAAATAATTTTTGGGGCCGTAAAAGACGCCACCCTAAAAAAAGGAGAAATAAAAATCACGGTAATTGCCACCAAATTTTAAAAATGGTAAAATTAAGAAAAATTTTAAATAATGCTTAAGCAAATAAAAATATGAACAGGAAAATAGAAAATAACATAGAGGGGAATATTGAATCATCCGGAGATTTTAATTCCAATGTTGAAAAAGGCATAAAAGAACCAGAAGAAAAAGATAATTCAAATATAGAAGACTCATATATAAGTCCAAAAGATGATTTTGAGGCCTTAGGTATTTCTGCAAATGCCAACGAACAGGAAATTAAAAAAGCATATCGTAACATGGCGAAGGCATATCATCCTGATAAAAACCCTGGAAATAAAAAAACCGAAGAAAGATTTAAAAGAGGTCAAGAAGCATATGAAAATATTATGCGTAATTTAGGAGATAGAAGAACCCAAGAAGAACTTATTGAAGAAAAAAGAAGAGAAAAAATAGAAGATATAATAAAAAAATGTACTCTAAGAAGACCATCTAGGTACGTTGATCCAAAGCAATTATGGGATGATAGAGATGTTTTTTTAAAAAGCGAAGTGTTTTTAAATGCAAAAGATCCATGGAAAACTCTGGAAAACTGGACGGGCAAATGGTTTAGGGATCATCAAAAAGAGGTTGAAGATCATAAAAGGGAGTTAGCTATAAAGGATCATATGGAAGAAAAAAAGCGAAAAGAAATACTGATAAATAAAGAAAGAGAAAAAATGAAAAAAGTAATGGAAAAAGAAAGAGAAGAGCTGGAAAATAGGAATGCTGTTTTTCGCGCCGAAGAAGCTGCCCGTAAAGAGGCAGAAAAAAATAACCCCCCAAAACCAAAAAGTTTTTTTAAGCGATTTTTTGGTGGATAAAAGAACAGATAATAGAGAATTAATGGATTTGGAAAAAAAAGTGGTAAAAATTACATGACTCCGTCTAAAACGTTTTTTTATTTTTGCATTTCTTTTGTAATCGGGATAGCGCTTGCATCAATTATTAAAATTCCCCAGATTTTTATCTGGGGAGTTTTTGTTTTTGGAATGTGTATCATTTTTGTTTCTCTGTTTTTAGAACATACTCTAAATTCCAAAGCTTTGGAATTTAGAGTATGTTCTATATTAGGATTTTGTGTGTTGGTTTTGGTTCTAGGGATTATGCGTTTTCAAATTTCCGAATTTGCTATGTTACATGATACGTTACGTAAATTAAACGATGCGCCCGAAAAAGTTATACTCATCGGCCAAATTATCGCCGAACCTGACATTAGAGCTACCACGCAAAAATTACAGGTAAAAATTAAAGACACGCAAAGTGTGGTGCTGGTTACATCAGGATTTTATGGTGATTATCGCTATTTGGATACCATACAAATCACCGGAAAATTAAAAACGCCAAGCGTTATCAATGAATTTAATTACAAGCATTATTTAGCCAAAGATGGAATTTATTCTGTCATGGATTATCCAAAAATAGAAATTATTTCGCAAAAGCACGATTATAATATTTTTTCATACACCTACGAAAAAGTTTTATTTATAAAAACAAAATTAACAGATTCTATAAACTTTAATTTTTCCCCTCCGCAAAGTTTCATTTTGCAAGGCATGGTGTTTGGCAACGACAAAGCCATGCCAAAAGAACTAAAGAATAAATTTACGGTTACAGGACTTAGCCACGTAACGGCGGTATCGGGAACTAATATCATTATATTAATCAATATGGTGATGATTTTTTTATTAGCGCTGGGATTGTGGCGCGGACAGGCATTTTATGTGGCCGTTATTTTTATATGGGTGTATATTATCCTTATTGGATTCCCTGCGTCGGGCGTGAGGGCGGCCATGATGGGGTCTGTCGGGATTTTAGCTCAAAAATTAGGCAGGCAAAATACCAGCTCAAGGATGTTGGTAGTAACGGCAACGCTGATGCTTTTACAAAACCCTTTGTTGTTGGCTTACGATATCGGGTTTCAGTTATCTTTTTTGGCTTCCCTGGGGATTATTTATATAAAACCTTTCATTGATACAATGATTATGTTTTTATCATTTGCCAAAAAACAGGTTGAAAACCCTTCAATTTCGCTTAAGGCAAGAACAGAAAAAAACCCTTTGCAAAGGGTTGTTGCATTTTTTTTAGATATTATTTCAATTACCCTTTCGGCTCAAATTGTCACTTTGCCCATTATTGTCTATAATTTCGGGGTTATTTCTTTAATTGCCCCCATTACCAATGTATTGGCGTTGCCGGTGGTCCAGGCGCTTACGGTAATGGGATTTTTAACTTCTATTGCGGGCGCTTTTTCAAATATCTTAGGATTTATTTTTTCATTGCCTTGCTATTTTTTATTATTATATTTTCTAAAAGTATTAGATATTTTTTCAAAGCCCTGGGCGGTAAAGACCATTGCAAATGTTTCATGGATTTGGCTGGTGGCGTATTATGTAATTCTTGCGGGAATTGTTTGGTATTTTAATAAACATAAGAAACTAAATTTTTAGTATATTAAATTTGTAAAAAAATAACCGCAAGGGTTTCTGCGGTACTATTTGTTGGTTTGTCTTAGGGGCTTCTACGCATTCATTTTCACGAGCCATTTATCAGAGGGGATTTCCTCTGGCATCCATTTTTCGTTAATCCATAAAAGATCAATGACAAAATCCATCGGACTGAGTCCGAGGTCGCCAAGAGGTAAATTTTCAAGCATATTTCTGACGGTTTTTTCTGCTTCCCTTAAATGAGCCAGCTGTGTTTCTTTGTTATTGGGATTACCGGCGCAGTTGTGGTGGGCAGCGATAATAATTGTCCGTGATCCGTGGTCGTTTATGGAAATCCATAACATTTTCTTGATGTTTTCAATGATGGGAACATCAGTATTTTCTGCCAGGATTTTGTTTATCCCCGGCTGGGTGATAATGTCCACGTACTTGACGCGGTATTTTCTTTTTGCTTTTTTGCGCAGAGCGCCCTGGACACGGCCATCCATACACTCAAGGCCGGTTGCAAATCCGGACAGGGGTTTGCGAAACAGTCCGATGAGAACATAGGCCAAGCCCAACAATATCTTGCGAGCTTCCCGATTCATACTATTACCTCCACATCTTGTAAAGGAACCAATCTATTTGAAATTTACCCCAAGCAAACTCAAACAAAGTTGATAATATCACAGATTGGCTGACCATTGCAATATGCTAGTTGCAATTGCTAGTTGCAATGCTAGTTGCAATAAAAAGAGCCACAAGGCGATGCTTGGGGCTTTGCTGTCCGGGGTTACCAAACCCTCTGAATGGTTCTTGGGTTCTTTGTCCAAAATAAAAGGATAATCTTCTCCTTAACTCCGAATCCCCAAGAGCGGATTCTTTTTTCACACTCCCTTAGCTGGATTATCTGTTCATTTTTTCCAGCCTTGTTTACCAGACATCCGCTATGTCCTACTATGGCAATGAGTTTTGATTTATGACTACTAAAAACTGAGTTCCCTAAATTTTCTCTCATACCGGCGACAATGGGTGTATTGAAGTTTTCGGCCAGTATCTTATTGGCCCCGCTATGGGTTATTAGATCCACCCAATCAATATTATAATGCTCTATGATATAATTTTTGACCAGGCCTTGACCCTTGCCGTCCATGCAGGTGATGGCAGTGGCGTATTTCCCCTGATTTTTTTCCGGGGGGACTTTTTTTACGACAGGAACAACTTGTTTTTCAGTAGCAGCTTCTTTCTTGGTTCCAAAGAAAGTGTTAAAAATAACCATGCTTATCGCGATGCAAAGCACGGTTACCGACCAGGTGGAGCGTTTCACTTTTTTTCTCCTTTTCAAAGGGCAAATCAGTGTTTAGTGCACAAAAATACTATAACAGTTATTTGTTGGCTACGCAAGATACCGTATTTTAATCAATTTAAAAATATAGTATAATTACGAAAAACTATGCCAAAAAATATCCATACTTCTTCCGATTCAAAAAAAGCCTGGGTGGTGGCTCCCGATATGGGCTACGGCCATCAAAGGACTGCCTACCCTTTACGAAGCATTACCCCTGGCATGGAAATTATCAACGTCAACAATTACCCTGGCATTCCTTTAAAAGACAGGAAAATATGGCAAACCACCCGCTCTTTTTACGAATTCATTTCAAGATTTAGAAGGATACCGTTTATCGGCCTATTTCTTTTTATTTTTTTTGACAGTTTCCAAAAAATTCTCGGATACTACCCCAAGCGCGATTTATCAAAAGGGAATTTTAGCGGGAAAATAATTTTTTCTTCCATTAAAAAAGGATGGGGGAAGGATTTAATAGAAAGGCTGGCCCAAAAGCGCTTGCCGCTGATTAGCACGTTTTTTACCCCCGCTTTTATGGCGGAACATTTTAAGTATCCGGAAGATATTTATTGCGTCATTTGCGATGCCGATATTGCGCGGGCTTGGGTTTCTTTGCATCCTAAAAAAAGCCGGATTAAATATTTTGTCCCCAATAGCTGGGTAAGGGATCGTTTGAAATTGTACGGAGTCCCTGATGGAAATATTATTTTAACCGGTTATCCTCTGCCCAAGGAAAATATCGGGGGGTTGCATTTGGAAACCTTGAAAAAAGATTTAGGGTATCGGTTGTTAAATCTTGATCCCAAGGGCAAATATCGCAAAGTATATGGCCCATTGGTTAAAGGGTATCTTGGTCAATTGCCCGCCATGCCAAACCACCCTTTGACGATATTATTTTCCATCGGCGGAGCCGGGGCGCAAAAAGAAATCGCCCTGGAATTGGTAAATAATTTAAAAGATAAAATCAGGGCAAAAGAATTGAGGTTTATTATTTCCGTTGGCACCAGGGAAGAGTTGAGAGAATATTTTGCAAAAAACATCAAAGGCTTGCACTTAGACGGCTGGGTGCATATTTTAAGTGGAACCACCACTAATGAATATTTTGAAACATTTAATCTGGCGTTGAGGACGACTGATATTTTAATGACCAAACCGTCGGAACTTTCTTTTTATGCAGGACTTGGCATTCCTATTATTATTGAACCGTCAATCGGGTCGCAGGAAGATTTTAACCGGCGATGGCTTTTGCATATCGGGGCGGCTGTATTGCAAGAAAATCCAAAATATATAGACCAGTGGCTTTTTGATTTATTAGATGCCGGAGATTTAGCTGAAGTTGCCATGCAAGGATTTGTGGAAATAGAAAAAATGGGAACCTATGCTATTGAAAAAATAATCGCTACCGGAAAAATCCCCAATAAAAAGGCCGGTTTTTATCACAGGTAGAATTAAAATGAAAAAAATGTTTACCACTATTTTATTGGTTTTTATTATCTCATGCTTAGCCGTGGCGTGTTATTTTTTTGTGGGTCAGGCGCCGGTTCAGGAAAAACTAACCTGGGGGGTTAATTTTTCCCAAATGCAGGCTGAGGCGCTAAAGCTTGATTGGAAAAAAACATACTTGGCCATACTGGAGGACTTGGGGGTAAAAAATATAAAGTTACACACCCAATGGGATTTTGTTGAAGGCAAAAAAGATGATTACTATTTTGATGATATTGACTGGCAAATAGAGCAGGCGGAAAATCACGGTGCAAAAATGATATATGTGGTTGGTATGAAAACTGGCCGCTGGCCCGAATGCCACCTGCCGATATGGGCAGAAGGTCTTTCAAAACAAGAACAGCAGGACAGGGTATTAGGATATGTAAAACAAGTCGTTACAAGGTACAAAGATTCAAAAGCCATTGTCGCATGGCAGGCTGAAAACGAACCTTTATTTGTTTTTGGTCAGTGTCCCTGGTATGACAAGAGTTTTTTACTAAAAGAGGTGGCTTTTATAAAATCACTTGACCCGACAAGGCCGATTATTGTTTCTGATTCGGGCGAGCAGTCACTTTGGCTTGGTGCGGCCCAAGCGGGGGATATTGTGGGAACCACTATGTATCGGAAATTATGGTTTCATATCATAGACGGATTCGGGTTTTATGGCAGTTTCCCTATACCTCCGGTTTTTTATTATCGCAAAGCTAAGATTATAAAACAGGTATTTAATAAAGAAGTTATTTGTGTTGAGTTGCAGGCCGAACCGTGGGCCTATAAATTATTTTATGATATCCCTTTACAGGAACAGGAAAAAACCATGAATATAAAGCAGTTTAGTGCCAATGTGGATTACGCCAAAAAAACAGGATTTAAGGAATTTTATTTTTGGGGAACCGAATGGTGGTTTTGGCTAAAAGAAACCCAAAATAAACCGGAAATTTGGAACGAAGCAAAGAATATATTTAAAAATCATTGATTAAATTTAGTTAGAAATTTCCCCCTAGAATAAATCACTTAACAATACATGAAAAATGTTTTCCTGGTTAATCGTAATAATTTTATCATATTTGTTTTTTAGCCTGGCTTTTTTTGGAGACAAGTTGATTTTAAGTGGCCCTCCAAATTCAAAGTTATACACTTTTTATGTGGGAGCATTAAGTTTGCTGGTTATTTTTTTCATACCATTTATAAAGTTAAGTTTCCCCAGTGCTTTAGGGTTATTGTGGATAGTCTTGGAAGCCATAGTATATATTTTAGGATTGTATGCTATGTTTATTGCTTTGGAAAAATTTGATGTTTCCCGTGTCATGACCACTATTGGGGCCACCCAGCCTATCATAATATTGATATTGACATGGATATTTTTAGGAACGGTAGTCACGGGCGCAAATCTTTTGGCTTTCATTATGTTGCTTTTGGCAAGTATTGTTATTTCTATGGAGGGAAAATTCAAAATAACCGGTAATTATTTAATATTGCTGGTATTTTCTTCTTTAATGTTTTCCCTGGATTATATTTTTTCTAAACTTGTTTTCTTTAATATGTCGTTTTTACAGGGGATTGTATGGATGAGAATATTCAGTTTTTTGTTTGTTTTGATTTTTCTTTTTGATAAAAGTTTACGAATACAAATTTTTTCAAAAAAAACAACTTTAAATAAAAAGACCGGATTGCTTTTTTTGTCTACCCAATCAGCTGGTGGCATTGCTGGCTTACTGCAAAGCTTTGCCATATCATTGGCACCGGTTTCTTATTTGGCAATAGTAAACTCCTTAAGGGGAGTCCAATATGTTTTTTTGTTTATCATCACGTTATTTTTTTCTTTTTTCTTTCCCAAGATACTAAAAGAGGACATATCAAAAAAAGTAATTTTACAGAAAACAATAGCAATAATATTGATAGTAATAGGACTAGCTTTTTTAATATATTGAAATTTTCATGAATAAGAAAATTGTGGAAAATAAATACCTCAATGCACTGCTTCTTTTGATGCTTTTTTCGGCGATGGTGCATATGGTAATGTTGCTTTTTTTAACATTATTTTCCGGCAATTTATATTTTCTGAATTATTTTAATATCGTAGACGCAAGTTATTTTTTACCCGATTTTTTTAGCTCATTTTTTGGCACCGTTATTTCTTTTATGTTGGTGCTTGCAATGTATTTTATTATTTTAAAAATCAATAATATAGAATGAATCTGAAAAAGAAAAAAATTTTAATCATATCTATGACTGCTGGGTTTGGCCATATAAGGGCCGGGGAGGCCTTGCTAGATTTTGCCAAGGAAAATTTACCAGATATCGCATTGGAGCATGTTGATATTATCAATATTGATAAATCTATTGAAAAATACGCGAGAGTTTATGATTTTTTAAGTAAAAAGTTTCCCTTTATGTGGAAAATCGTGTATGAATATTTCCCTGTTTTTTTTACCCAAAAAATTGCCGAATATATCGGATTATTTAACAATAAAATCAAAAGGTATATTTCTTTGAAAAATCCCACTGCCATTATATTTACCAATGCGACCATTCTGCCGATTTTTGCTTCTTATCTGAAAAAAATATCCGGAAAAGTCAAAATAGGCGTAGTGGTAACCGATTATCATGCTCACCCCTATTATAAGTTCCCTTATATTGATTATTATTTTGTCCCCAATCTGCAGGTTGGCGGGCAATTGGAAGCTCTGGGGATCAAAAAAGAAAAAATTGCAATTACGGGCATTCCTATTAATCCAAGATTTTATATAAAAGAAAATATCGGAGAACTAAAATTAAAATATGGCATTAATAATAATTATCCGGTAGTATTATTTATAGCTTCATTTAAGATATCCAGGAAAGACTTATTAGTTCTAATTGAGGAGTTATTGGATTTTGAGCCGGTAATTAATTTGATATTCATTGCTAATGGCAATGACGAACTTTATAATGTTGTGAAAGATAATTTTACCGGGAGGCAGCGCTTATTGTTGGTGCATTGGACTTATGTTATGGAAGAATATATGAAAATTTCAGACGCGGTTATTTCAAAATCCGGTGGGCTGACTGTTTCGGAATGTTTAACTTTAAAAAAACCGTTAATCATAGTAAACCCCATTCCCGGCCAAGAGGAGTATAATGCGGAATTTGTTAAAAAAAATAACTTCGGTAAAAGAGTTAACCATATCAGTGAGATTGCAAAAATATTGCCAACTATGATATCATACCCTAAGAATGATCAAGCTGCGTCGATTGAACCGGATAACCCTTCTAAAAAAATTTTTCAATATTTCTGATTTTACCTATGAAAACCATAAAATCGGATACAATAATAAGTATTATTATTCCCACCTTAAACGAAGAAGAGGGTATTGCCAAGGTTATTTGTTCTATTCCGGAAGAAATTAAAAAAAAATCAGAACTGATAGTTGTTGATGTTTCTGATGATTTTACTTCGATAATTGCGGGAAGATTAGGAGCAATAGTTTTAAAAGAAAAAAAAGGGGGGAAGGGCTGGCAAATGCGCCAAGCTGTTAAAAAAAGTAAAGGAGATATATTGATTTTTCTTGATGGAGACGGGACGGACCCTGCTCAATATATTCCGAAATTACTTAAAAAATTGGAAAAAGCGAATCTTGTTTTGGGGTGCCGGAACTCTGAAAAATTTGACGGAGAAGATCAAAAAAATAATAAACTTTGGAATTATAATAAAATAATTTCCTACCCTGCTTCTTATATGTTGGGACTTAAGGTTTCCGATCCCCTGGCGGGATTTAGGGCGATACGGCGCAAGGACTGGGACAAACTTAATTTAAAGAGCTCCGATTTTGAAATTGAAACAGAAATGAATATTAAGGCTCTTAAAAATAATTTTATCATAGAACAGGTTTTAATTCCCAATTTAAAAAGATGCGGAGGAGTGAGGGCTAGCAAGTTTAATAAGAACCCCAAGATGTGGTTTAAGATTTTTAAAATGATTTTAGATTACAGCCGCGAAAAAAGCGAAGCTAAAAATAATGCTTGAAAATAGCATAATTATTATTCTTTAAAGTAATTAGACTATGTACGATCTACCGCAATTTGATTCAAAAAAAATTAAAGATATAACCAGTAAGGTTTTACGCAATAAAACTTTTAAGATAGGCTTGGCTAGTATGGTTTTCTTTACCGTGTTAGTTTTTTATGTAGGAATGTTTTCCACTGATATTTTCCGTACCCAAATTAATGGCGTCATAGGTAGGATACAGCAGAATTTTTTGCCACTGCCAATTCAAGACCAGCCGATAATTTCAAATATACTCAAGTCATCCGAAGAAAAATACGTATCACCGATTTCTCACGAGCAGGCGATTATAAATTCGGTTAGAGAAGCTTCGCCATCGGTGGTAAGCATTGTGATTTCTAAAAATTTGCCGGTATACCAACAGCAGTTTATCAACCCTTTTGGCGATAATTCTCCTTTTGGTCTTTTAGTTCCAGAGCAGGTACAAAAAGGCACCAAATATCAGGAAGTGGGGGCGGGTTCGGGATTCATCGTTTCAGAAGACGGGTTAGTGCTTACCAACAAGCACGTGGTTTCAGACAAAACCGCTGACTATACGGTAATTACCAATGACGGTAAAAAATATAATGCCAAAGTATTGGCACTGGATCCTGTGCAAGATTTGGCGATTATAAAAATACAAACTAATTTGGCAGTTTCAGAAAAAACCGAAACATTTCCAGCCATAAAAATTGGGGATTCAAATAGCATCCAAATCGGTCAAACCGCCATTGCTATTGGGAACGCCCTGGGGCAGTTTAGTAATACAGTGTCGGTGGGGGTAGTTTCGGGGTTGGGCAGGACTGTTTCTGCCTCGGGTTCTGGGGGGTTTTCTGAAACGCTTGAAGGCATCATTCAAACCGATGCGGCTATTAATCCGGGAAATTCCGGCGGTCCATTGATAAATTTGCAAGGGGAAGTGATTGGCATTAATACCGCCATGGCCGACGGGGGCCAGTCCATAGGGTTTGCCATTCCGATAAATATTGCCAAAAAAGACATACGGCAAATTATAAGCACCAATAAAATTGTGTACCCTTTTTTAGGAGTGCGATACTTGCTAGTTGATGACGCGGTAAAAACAAAATATAGTTTATCGGTTGATTACGGAGCTTTGGTACTGAGGGGAGCTAATGGGGAGGCGGCGGTGACCGCGGGGTCTGCGGCAGAGAAGGCGGGCATAAAAGAAAAAGACGTCGTTTTAGAAATTAACGGTGAAAAAATCACCAAAGATAATTCCATGCAAAACATAATTGCAAAGTATAATCCGGGCGATAACGTGGCATTAAAAGTGTTAAGATCCGGCAAAGAAATTACCATTGGTGTGGTGCTGGGCGAGAGGAGCTAGATTTTTTGATTTTTACTTTTAACAACAAAGCAAGCGCAACCACGCTTGCTTTTTTAACATAAAAAAGCAAGCGTGGTTGCGCTTGCTTTGTTGTTTTGCCCCAAGCTTTGAATTACGAAACTCCTCGAGGCTATT
>MHPA01000025.1:29723-51286 GCA_001820255.1 Candidatus Staskawiczbacteria bacterium RIFCSPLOWO2_01_FULL_38_12b
AAAGCCAAGGGGCCTATTTTTTCTCCTTTTCTTTTCCATACCCGTTGCTTTCAATGGGAGTCATGGTTTTTTTCCTCAAACCGGGGATTCCCTTTTTTTCAACCACAAATTCGGCGGGCGGTTCTTCTTTTGAGGAAAAAGATATTATCTTGCCGGTAGCCGAGTTTTTGATGATGGTCCCGTACCGTTCTTTTAAAGGAACTTTTACCAATACTCTCCAGTGGGTCTTAAGGGGCAGATTGTTGATTTCTATCAACTCGCCATTCCCTGATTTTTCCCTCAGGAAAAAAGCACAGGCAATGGCGATAATGCACCCCAGGGCACAAAATCCCGCCAACGTACCCTTTTCTTTCCTTTGGAAATACACTCCTGTTAAAAAGGAAAGAGCAACTGTTGTCCCCAGTGCCACCAGAAAAAATGCATCTTGCGCACTCATCATCCACTCCCTTTTTTAAAGTCCAAACATGTGAATTTTGTTGCCGGCAAGAGGTGCTCAACTACATAATAACATGATATACTTTATTGGTAAATTGTCAAATATTTGCAATTGCAAGAATCTTGATTTATATTTGTATTTGAAGTAAAGTAAGGTCAATTGATCATATATTGAAAGACAATGCCCCGTAGTAGAATTTCAAATTGGCATTATGTATACGTTCTACAAAGCTTGAAAGATAGGGCTTTTTACATAGGATATACCACTAATCTAGTTATCAGGTTAAAACAACATAATGCCAAAACGAATTTTTCAACAAAATCCAGAACACCATTTAAATATATTTACATAGAAGCCTGTATTAATGAGGATGATGCCAGAAGAAGAGAGGGTTATTTAAAAACAACTCAAGGAGGAAGATTTCTAAAATTAAGATTAAGGGAATTTATAAAGACGGATTTTGTTGAAAAATTATTTTGAAATTCACTACAGGGCACCCTGTAGAGAATTTTGACCTTACGTCACGATTAAATATTGGGGCAATAGAGAATATGGTAATTTTTTAATAATATAAAACAATAATCGGAGAATTTACAAGATTAAAGCAATATTTAATCGTCAAAATTCTTCTACTAGGGTGAACGGAGGAGCAAGTTTTACCAACAAAGCGCAAGACGCCATACTTTCGGCTCAGTCAATTGCGCAAGAACGGGGACAACAGCAGATAGATGCCCTGCATTTGTTGTACGCTTTATTGGGACAAGAAGGATCGCTGGTAATTACCATTTTACAAAAGTTAGGGGCAGATATTGATGCTTTGAAAAAGAAAACAGAAAGCCAAATTTTTAAAATTTCAACATTATTGACACCAACGGCATTCGGCCAATTTTACCTGACCCAAGACATGGCAAAGGTACTGGATAAGGCAAGGATCGAAGCCGCAAACATGCAAGATGAATTTATTTCGGTTGAGCATTTATTTTTAGCTTTGCTGGACCAAAAATCCATGGCCCGTGATGTCTTGGAAAAGGCAAATCTTTTTGGGATTGGAAATAGTGCACAAGCTTCAAAATTAAGTTATGACGAGGTTTTAAGAGTATTGTCACAAATTCGGGGAGGCCAGAGGATTACCGATCCGGAGCCCGAATCAAAATACCAGGTCATTGAAAAATATACCCGCAATCTTACTGATTTGGCCGCCGCCGGAAAAATAGACCCCATCATCGGCCGTGACAATGAAATCCGCAGGTTAATGCAAATCATTTCCCGAAGGACCAAAAATAATCCGGTGCTGATAGGGGAAGCGGGGGTAGGAAAAACCGCTATCGTGGAGGGATTTGCCCAGCGGATTGCAAGAGGCAACGTGCCCGAATTTTTGAAAAATAAAGAAGTTATTTCTTTGGATTTAGGGGCCATTATCGCCGGCACCAAGTACCGCGGTGAATTTGAAACCAGAATAAAATCTTTGCTAAAAGAGATCAGTCGGGCCGACGGAAAATATATTTTATTTATTGATGAATTGCATACGCTGGTTGGCGCAGGAGCTGCAGAAGGCGCTATTGATGCTTCTAATTTATTAAAGCCAGCCTTGGCCCGTGGAGAATTGAAAGCTGTCGGAGCCACCACCCTTAAAGAATATCAAAAATATATTGAAAAAGACCCTGCGCTGGAGCGAAGATTCCAGCCTATTTATGTCCAGGAACCTTCGGTAGACGATGCCATTGCCATATTGCGGGGCATTAAAGAAAAATATGAAGTGCATCACGGAGTTCGCATAAAAGACCAGGCCATCAAAGCTGCGGTTGAGTTAAGTTCCCGTTACATCGCCGACCGATTTTTACCGGACAAAGCGGTGGACTTAATGGATGAAGCGGGTTCGGCTTTAAGGCTGGAAATTGAATCCGAGCCGCAAGAATTGGAAAAATTCCAGGAAGAAATCACTAAGCTGGAAATAGAAAAACAGGCATTGAAAAAAGAAAAAGATTCCGATAAAAGGTTGAAAGTCATAGCTCGCCAGCTGGCCGATATTAAAGAAAGCACCAAAGGATTGAGGGCAAAATGGGACGCCGAAAAAGAATTAATCAATAAGATAAAAGACATCCGCAAAAAAATTGACGACTTGTCGTATCAGACCGATATGGCCCAGCGCGAAGCCAATTTGGAAAAAGTGGCCGAAATAAAATACGGTAAAATTCCAATGCTTTTAAAAGAGCAAAAACAAATTGAGCAAAAATTGGTCAAGCTGCAAAAAACACACCACTTTTTAAAAGAAGAGGTGACCGAAGAAGATGTGGCCCGGGTGGTTTCGCGCTGGACCGGCATTCCGGTGATGCGCTTAATTACCGAAGAAGCTAAAAAACTGGAAGCCATGGAAGATACCTTAAATAAAAGGGTGGTGGGACAGCAAGAAGCCATTTCGGCCATTTCACGAGCCATTCGCCGCGCCCGTGCCGGCATTTCAGAAGAAGACAAGCCCTTAGGGTCGTTTTTATTTTTAGGACCCACGGGAGTTGGAAAAACCGAAACCGCAAGGGCTCTGGGTGAGTTTTTATTTAATGATGAAAAGGCTTTGGTAAGACTGGATATGTCAGAATACATGGAGCGCCATACCGTTTCTAAAATTATCGGCAGTCCTCCGGGGTATGTGGGATATGAAGAAGCGGGTCAATTGACAGAAAAAGTGCGAAGAAGGCCGTATGCGATAATATTACTTGATGAAATAGAAAAGGCCCATCCGGAAGTGTTTAACATTTTACTGCAAATTTTTGAAGACGGCCGATTGACCGATTCCAAGGGCAGAATGGTATCTTTTAAAAATACCATTATCATTATGACTTCTAATGTCGGTTCAGACTATATTAACAAAATGTCGGCCATCGGATTTTCCAGCGAGCAAGATTTGGCCGAGCGCGAATCAATGAAAGACAAGGTGATGAATTCTCTGCGCGACCAATTCCGGCCGGAATTTTTAAACAGGATTGATGAAATTGTTATCTTTAATTATTTGAAAGAAACAGAGATTAAAACGATTGTTGATTTGGAATTGGCTAAAGTTGAAAAAAGGTTAAAGGCTAAAGAAATTAGCATCCAAATTTCACAAAAAGCCAAAGAATTTTTGGTGCGCGAAGGATTTGACGCAAACCTGGGAGCCAGGCCTTTAAAGCGGGTTATTCAGCGATTAATTTTGGATCCGTTATCAGTTAAAATTGTTATCAATGAAATTATCCAGGGAAGCCGGGTGTTAATTGACGAAAAAAACGGCCAGATTGTGTTTGATTTGCCAAGGTTGTTGGCAAGGATGAATATGCCAGAGAAAGTGTCCGCAAAAAAATAATCCCCATCGCCAATGTTGGCGTGGGGATTTTTGAGGACGTTGAATTTAGATTATAATTGACCATCGGCAAGCAGGGTTTCAAGGGACTCGCAATTAACTTCTTTTTTTTCAAAAATGGCGAGAAATTCTTTTATATGTACGACAATTCTTTCTACTTCGTCCCATGATCCGCTACCAAAGCTTATTTGGTCATCAAGGCTATTAATAACTGACTTTGCAATCGGAGTTAATGATCCGTATTCGTCTAACGCCCTGCGTTCTTCCATGAGCATTTCAAGTTTTTCCAGAAGTGCTTTGCAAAAAGCATAGCAAAAGCCATTCATAACCTGTTGCTCTTGGATTAAAAGCATTTTCATTGCATGGTCCCTTGTAAAATTGGAAAGGTTCTTAGGGCTCGTCCATTAATAACTTGCGCATTTTCATCCAATCTGCGCACCATCTGCGTCCCAAAAAATAGTATGCGTAGCTTTACTACGCCTCCTATTTTTTTGAACGCATCTGGTACACATCTTGGCGAAACTGCATCAAGTTATTAACGAACGAGCCCTTAACACTGATTATCCTACTTGAAAATATATTATATGTCAATTAACTATACAGCTATTTTAAAAATCATTGGAATATTATTTTTAGGCGCGCTGGGCGCCTTGATTTTTAATGTTTTTTTGTTGCCATATTTGTTAACGAATCCCTCTTTTGAAAATTATCAGTTTGTAAAGGATTTTAAGCAGGGTAAAATTTTTGTAAATAAAACAGAGCAAGTATATATACAAGAAAGCACATCAGTAGAAAACGCCATTAAAAGAGTAAAAGATTCCGTGGTTACCATTTTAAGCCCAAATTTAGTCTTATCATCGGGGCTCATTGCAACATCGGATGGAAGCATAGTAACATTAGCCAGCGTCATTGGTACTAGTGGCAATGTTAAGGTTTTTTTCCAGGGCGAGGCGGTAAGCTTTAAAGTGGTAACGGTAGATTATAAAAATAATTTGGCGTTAATAAAAATTGATAAAAATAATTTGCAGACCGTGGGATTTGCAAGTGCCGGCAATCCGCAGTTGGGGCAAAAAGTATTTTTGGTGGCGCCAACTTCTGCAAAACAGGATAATTGGTTTGCCAATGAGGGGATAGTAAGGCAGATTAATCCAGAAGCAATCAAAACAACTATGGTAGAAAAGTCTGTGGCAGGAGGCGCCCCATTGTTTAATTCTGCCGGCGAACTGGTGGGGTTGGGCTTTATTGACAAGGAAGGCAACATTTCTACGATTCCAATTGATAAAATAAAAAATTTATTAGGATTGTAATTAGTCTCATTTTTTTGAAACAATATCGTCATAAAATAAGAGGTATTAAACTTTACAAAAAAGCTGAGTGCGGGATGGTAACCCCCAAAGCCTTGGATTTTACTACATCATCCTTGGTAGTAAAAAATGGATTTACTATGATTGAACTATTAGTGATTACAACCATTATTACTATTTTAACCGGCATTGTATTAGCTAGTTTTATTTCTTATAAAATTAAAAGCAAGGATTCTGCGATAAAAGGCAATCTTTCAAATGCTTTAATCGGCGGTTCGGTTTATTTTGATATCCACGGAAATTACGCTAATTTTTGCAGTACGTATTTTATTGAAGGTAAGATTTTTTACGATGCCATTATTAAAATTGGCGTAACGCCAATTTGCAATACCAATAATTCTAATACGGCGTGGTGTGTTTGCGCACCATTAATACATGATGCCACCAAGAATTTTTGCGTTGATTCTACGGGTATAAAAAAAATAGTATCTACCGGATGCAATGGAGAATGCAGGTCAAATGGCAACTCGCCGGGTGCTTGTAAGTAAATACTTTGAATTACGAAACTCCCGTTTTAGAAGACTTTTCGCGTCTTTTTCCTCAATTTTTGCCACAAATTCGCTATAATGTTGATGCGTATGCATAGCTACGCCTCAACATTCTATCATATTTCTGGCTAAAAATTGAGAAAAAATACTGCGAAAGAGTTTCGTAATTCAAAGTAAATAATATTAGCTTATGATTACATTTGAAGATTTTAAAAAGTTAGAAATTCACCCTGTTAAATAAAATCCATTCGGATTTTAATTCCACTAAAGTGGAATTATTTAACAGGGTAAAAATTGGTAAATCTATGATTTCACTTGATAAATTTAAGGAATCAGATATAAGGCTTGGCACTATTGTTTCTGCTGAAAAAGTGGAAGGTGCTGATAAGCTGTTAAAATTAATGTTTGATTTTGGCGGCCCGGAACCAGTACAAATTTTATCGGGCATTGCCGAATTTTACGATCCAGCAGTTTTAGTGGGCAAGCAAGTGCCAGTTATAGTAAACCTTGAACCACGCACCTTAAAGGGCCAAGCAAGCAACGGCATGATGCTGGCGGTGGTGGTTGATGGAAAGCCGGTATTGTTGCATCCAGAAAAAGAAGTTTCGCCAGGAAGTATCGTAAGATAAAATAAATAAAGCCGCCGCGCAAAAAGCGCAGCGGCTTTTCGCTTGCACAAAAGTTATCCACACATAAGTTTGCAAGAAGCCAACGGGGAGGGGTATTATGAAAGAATAATATTAAAAAATCTAAAAAGTTTATATTTTTATGCAAAGGTATTTTTTTAAGTCAGTAGTTTTACTGGGCGCACTTTGTGTTTTAATACTTGGCGCTAACTATGCAAAAGCTGATAATCCGATACTAACTATTACCAGCATATCTCCGACATCAACAATGGCTGGAATAAATAATCCAAATTTTACATTGACAGTTAATGGTATTGGTTTTGTAAACGGATCCGTAGTAGCTATTAGTAGTACATTTAATGAACCACTATCAACTACTTTTATTTCTTCAACCCAATTAACGGCGGTAATGCCTGGATCATATTTTACCGTGGCGGAAACTTTTAATATCGTAGTAACTAATCCGGCACCCGGAGGCGGAACTTCAAATGCAAAGGTATTTACCGTTAATGTGGCAAATAATCCGGTTCCAGTAATTACCGGCATATTTCCGACTGAAAAATTAGTGGGCTCTGGCCAATTTACTTTAACGGTGTATGGCAGTAATTTTGTAAGCGGGTCTGTGGTTAAATTTAATAATTCAAATAGGGCAACCACTTTTGTTTCTTCAACTAAATTAACCGCTATAATTTCTGCAACAGATATTACAACTGCAGGGATACCTAGTATTACTGTTTTTAACCCTTTGCCCGGTGGAGGAATTTCCAATACAGTGCCATTTTCCGTTGAAAACCCAGCCCCAACTATTCTGGGCATATCCCCAAGTTCAGTGTCAGTTCAAGCAGACGCTTCTGATATAGTGTTAACTATTAACGGTACGGGTTTTGTTCCAACTTCCCGAGTTTATTTTAATTCCCTGTATCATCCAATTACATATATTAATTCAGGGAAATTAACCTTCATAATGCCTGGAGGTCAACTTGCAAATGCGGCAACGATTGAGGTTTCCGTTTATAATAGCATTCCTGGTGGAGGATCTTCTAATGATATAATATTTTCTATCATCCCAGCTCGATTAAGAATAATCAAAAACACCACCGGAGGAAATGGTAGTTTCGATTATACTATTACCGGACCGGAAAGCGCAAATATAATAATTACCACTACACTTGGAAATGGACAGGAAGCTAGCGATGCGATCCCTGGTGCTTATTCTATTATAGAAACCGTCCCCGGAGGCTGGACGTTTAATTCTGTTTCTTGCGACAAAATCTTTAATGCTGGGGTTAATGGCGTGACAAGCGTGAATGTAGTTGCCGGCCAAACCACCACCTGTACATTCAATAATACAAAAGATATTCCAGAGTTAAATATTTATACAGTAGATCCTGATGAGGTAATTGGGGGATCTCCAGATACAGAGATAATAGTTACCGGCTCTGGTTTTATTCCAACATCGGTTGTTAAATTAAACTCAACAAAAACATTGGTAACCACTTTTCTTTCAGCAGATAAATTAAAAGCAGTAATTCCTGCGGTTAACCTTGTGTCTGCAACAACACTTATTTTAGACGTTTTTAATCCATTGCCATTACCCAGTGGAAAAACAACTTCACAGGGTGCAACATTTACCGTCACCGCTAATGATGATGAGGTAATCACTCCCACCACAACCACTTCCACCCCAACCACTTCTCTAGATATTATTTCTCTCCTCCAATCCCTTGCAACTGCCGCCGTAAGTGGTGCTATGTTTCTTAAAATTTTCAAAAGAGGGTAGTTGTTTGCATTGTTATTGTTATTTGAAAACCAAAAACCGCCATGGCGGTTTTTGGTTTTCCTCAAAAATTTCCTGCGCATAGGCATGTAAGCACGAGGGGTAAAGAAGATCGTCCAATGGTAGTATAAAATGTAAACGTTTACATTTTATACTACCATTGGATTGTAAACTTACCGCCCCTGCGGGTTTGGAGTTATCCACAGGGTGACTCTTGACACGGTTTTATGGTCTGCTATACTTATGGTAGATAAGCTGAATTTGAAAATCTTCTGATTTTCAAAAGAAGCGAGTCTAATAGCTCTTTCCCCCTCCATCTCATTTTTTTCAACCCCAACCTCCAGGCGCGCAAGCGCAAACACATAAAAGGCTTTTCCATCTGGAGAAGCCTTGAATCATTTATAGGAACCGAAATATTTATCTATCCACATCTTTGTTGTGGTTTTTTTGTTGTAAAAAATTTATGGTATAATAAGCGCATGGAACCATTAGATTTAAAAATTGAAGAGCTGGAGAAAAAAATAGAAAAACTCCAGCATTCAATAGATATATTGATAAAAATATTTCTTTGGACGCTGATAATAAACGTGGTATTGTTTGTATTGCCGTTATTGGGACTGGTATTGGTCTTGCCCCAATTTATCGCAAACTACTCAACTAATTTAAATTTTTAGTACGGGGGCTATAGAACACACATTTTCCTTGTGGCTTTTTTTGTGTAAAAAGTGATACAATAAAACAATTTATTTACAGTTTCTTGGATTAATTACCTATGCGAAAAATTATTTTAGTATCGGTTGTTGGAATATTTACGGTAGCTTTCAGTTTTTTTGTTTACGTATTTTTTAATCAATTACCAGTAAAGAGTTTCTTTGGAGCCAGTTTGGTTTCCAGTCAAATGCAAAATACGCCCCCAAATGAATCGCCGGGGCCAGACATTGTGCCACTTCAAAATTTACAAGATCAATTAGTACCTGCGCCACCTAGGGACGATACCGTGATTATTGATAATCAAATATTGCCGTCGGGCGCCATAAACGATAAGCAAGACCAAATTGATGATATTTTGGAAAAAATTGATATCTTAAAACGGCGCATCACAGACCTGCAAGCACTTGAGCAACCAAAAGTTCAAACAACAGATGTTGTTATGGTGCTGGTTGATAAAAATGTACCGGCAGATCAGCAGAATCAGCTAGTATATGATACGCCAAAAATAAGTGGCGGCAGGGGAGGCAGTAGCAGTACTTTTTATCCAAAGTTATTAATTTCAGAAGTGCAAATTGGTGGATCAGCCGGCGAAAAAGAAGAATTTATTGAGCTGTACAATCCCAATAATCAAGATATTGATTTAACCGGCTGGTATATTCATAAAAATACCAAAAAAGATGCTATTGATTATCAAACTTTTGTATCAAAAACACTATTTTTAGGCAAAAAAATTAACGCCAACGGGTATTTTTTAATTGTAAGGCAGGGGTCAGGATTTTTGGGCGATATTGTTGTTGATAGTCCTTTAACCCAAGATAATTCTTTGATTTTAAAAAATCCCAACGGCGATATCTCTGATAAAGTTGGCTGGGGGCTGGCCCAAGATTATGAATTATCGCCGGCTCAAAATCCGTTTGATGGCCAGAGTATTGGCAGAAAACCGGACCAAAAAGATTCTGAAAACAACGCCACCGATTTTGAAACTGATACACCGACTCCAAAATCGCCAAATATTTTGTATATTGCTCCGATACCGGCAATCATCGCCGGTGCGACAGAACAGGTCGTATTAAAAAATATGTTAATCAGCCAAATCCAGACGGCCGGCGCAACTGCCAAAGACGAATTTGTTGAATTATATAATCCCAATGATGTGGGTGTGGATTTAACGGGATTTTCCTTAAAAAAGAAAACCTTTTCTGATGATAATCCTGAAGGGACGGAAAGTAATGTAATAAGTTCCGGTTCTTTTTTGGGAAGCATTGCGGCTCGCGGATATTTTTTGGCGGCTCCCAAACAAAACGATGACGGTACGGAAAACTATACGGGAATCATGGCGCCTGATATCCGTTATTCCGGGGAAACATTTTCCATCGCAAACAATAATACCCTGCTCTTGTATAATGCCGAGGGTGTTTTGCTTGATGTGGTGGGATTTGGGGATGCGGGAGATTTTGAAACAACTTCCGCTCCAAATCCTCCGATTGATAAAAGCATCGGCCGAATAAAAGATGCTAACGGTAATGTGCAAGACACAGATAATAATAGCGCAGATTTTCAAATCCAAGAGGCGGCTCCCCATAACGCGGATATTATCGCGCCTGAAATTTTCGATATCCAGGCATTAAATATATCGCAAGACGGGGCAACCATCGCGTGGCAAACCAATGAAATTTCAAGTAGTTTTGTGGAATATGGTCAAGACGCATTATACGGTTTTTCAACTTCTTTGGACGGGCCTTTGGTAACTTCCCATGCAGTGGCGTTATCCGGATTACTGCCAAATACCGAGTACCATTATCGGGTAAAAAACCAAGATGCAATGGGAAATGAAGCAATATCTTTGGATAAAATATTTACCACGCTTGTTTTTATCGACTCGGCGCCACCAGTAATAACCAGTGGCTTGCCTTCAGGGCAATTGCCGTCAGGGACGGGGCAGGTTGAGGCAAGTGTTACAACCGATGAACCAGCCACCTGCAAATACACAACAATACCCGGCCAACCCTACGATGAAATTGCAGACGTTTTTTTGGTAACCGGCGGCATTGTGCACACAACAATCCTTGGCGATCTGGTTGACGGAAGTGATTATACATACTATGTTGCTTGCACTGATGTTTTGGAAAATAAAAATACGGATGATTTTATTATTGCGTTTAACGTTGCATTGCCGGAGCCACCGCTAGAACCGCCACCAGCATCACCGCCTCAAACCAATGTTGTTATCAACGAAATTGCCTGGATGGGGGGCGTCGATTCATCTGGTAAAAGTTTGCCAAATGATGAGTGGATAGAACTTTTTAATCCTGGCGACCAGGTCGTAGATCTTTCTGGCTGGCGCATCGCATGGAATGAAAATACGTCTATTGAATTATCGGGGTTCATTGACCCTCAGGGATTTTATTTACTAGAAAGAACGGATGATAATTCAGTTCCCGATGTTGCCGCTGATCAAATTTATAAAGGAGCTTTAGTAAATCCAGAAAATGGTGGCGGAGAACATCTATATTTGTACGATGTCTCTGGCAATACGATGGATGAAATAAATTGCTCTGATGGCTGGTTTGCGGGCAATAACGATACTAAGCAGACCATGCAAAGAAAAGATCCGTTGTCTTCTGGCAACGATGCGCAAAATTGGCAGACCTCCGATGCGCCAGGCGGAACTCCTAAATCATAAAATTATTATTCTTTATTTTAGCCAGTATCAAAAAGTACGCCATAGCGTACTTTTTGATACTAATTAAAAGAAGTATTAAAATTGACTTAGGCTGGTTTTTTTGTTAATTTAGAGGATATGGAAGATAGTTTTATAAAACTAACCAATACAGTGTATAGTATTTTGGATTGTTTGCCAGAAAACGATCCGCTAAAAAACCGAGCCAAAGAAAAGGTGTTGGCAATACTGGAAAACATGACCTTGGTTTTTGGAACCAGTGGTTGGATTTCTTTACAGAAAGAAAAGGCATCAGCCCAATTGCCAGACGATATTGAAGTATTAATTAACTATCTTGTTGTTGGCAAAACCCAAGGGTGGGTAAGTTCGGTTAATTTTTTAATTATCACCAATCAGTATCGGGATATAAAAAACAACATCAGGCCGCCAGAAGGGATCATTAAAAAGAGCATAGAAATTGCCAATAGCATGGTAATGGATCCAAAACCCCCCATGATAAGTTCAAAAGAACAGAATGGCGCATTGGTGTATTTAGAAAAGTTTTCTGAAAGGCAAGATAAAATCTTGCATATACTGGAGGCAAGGGAGAAGACGCAGGTTTCGGATATCATAAAGGAACTGCCCAATATTACTAAAAGAACCATTAGGAGGGATTTGGACGATTTATTGAAACGGGGTAAAATAATGAGGGTTGGGGAATGGAATCAAGTTTTTTATAAGGTTTTAAAAGATTTCGTTAAAACGAGCTAGAAAGAGTAGTTTTGTTAGGACATACTCTTATGTCCTAACTAGATTTAATAAATGTCCTATCTACCGTTGACTTTGTCCTATCTTTGTAGTATAATTTACGTTTAATAATGAATAATCCTAAAGAACAATTTAGTCTTATTTACGACCAATATATTGAAAAAATATACAGGTTTGTCTATGTAAAGGTAAATTCCCGGGAAGTGGCGGAAGATGTGACTTCAAAAGTGTTTTTAAATGGCTGGCAAGCCTACCAAAAAAATCAAGATATTAAGAATCCGGGTGCATTTTTATACCAAATTGCCAGGAACGCAGTCGTAGACCATTACCGAGAAAAAGGTAGGACAAAAGTAACTTATGTGGAAGATCTTTTTTATACGCCTGATACCGCCAAGAATCCTTACGAAAAAGCGATAGTTAACGCTGATGCCGAGCTTACTATATCGGCTCTTGGAAATTTGAAAAAAGAATATCAAGACGTGCTTATCTGGTATTACTTAGAAGATATGTCAACTGAACAAATAGCAGTATTAGCCAATAAATCCATAGGAAACGTGAGAGTAATGATACATAGGGGTCTGGAAGCCTTAAGAAATGAAATCAAAGAGCAGGTGTAACAAAAGCGTGTTACTTACGTCTACGTAATAAGCAGAGCATTATGACAGAACAACAACTCATTGCCAAACTCCAGCAATTGAAGCAAATTGAACCCAGCCAAGACTGGGTCGTTTTGACTAAGTCAAATATTTTTAAAGCTGAATCTTTTGAAAAAACAGAGTCCGTCAGGCCGGCTTATCAATGGGATATTTCAGGCATATTGCAACTATTTTCTCAGAAAAAATTAGCCTATGCCTTGGCCGTATTTTTGTTTTTATATGTTGGCATCGGTGGTTTTATAACCTACCGTTTGCCTAATCTTGATTCTAATCCCAATAATAACGATAATATTAAAGAGGTAAAAGTCGCAAAACCATCAGAAGAAAGCCTGCTTTTGGTAAAAAGCAATATAGAGGATTTTAAAGAAAAATCCAAGAATTTATCGCAGATTTCCAAGCTTGATTCAAAGAATCTTTCTTTGGCGGTTCTTGAAGTTAAAGAAGCCGCAAAAGAGATCACTGATGCGATAAGAAAAGACCCGCAATTAGCCAAGAGCATTGCGTTGGATATAAATAATAACAAGACTCTTTTGGATATTCCCGGAGGAGAAGGTGATTGGGAAGGAACACTAGATGTTTTATACAAAACAACTTTTGAACAGTTAATAAAAGATTTTGATAGTATAACGTTAACGGAGAGCCGGCAAGAATCACTTGATAAGATTAAAGATTCTTATGACAAAGGGAAATATGAAAAAAAATACCAATATGCCCTGGAAGATGTTTTACTGCTTGGAGCGGCGATAGAAGAGTAATTTACTTTGAATCAGGAAGCGATAGAAAAGGTGCGCATGGTAATTCAAAGTATTTTTTACTTTAAAATTTAGACGAGTCGCAGAAATTCGTTGTTATTACGTAAAACTGCGAGTTTATAGCCCTGCTACTTAGTAATTCTTCAACTGCAAATTGCATCTTTTGGCTGAAAATTCCCAAAAGTGTATCGGGTTACATTACATGTAACCCTCAAAACTTTTTGAAATTTTCAGCTTCAAAACCTTCAATTTTCGTAAAGAATAATTATTAAGTAGCAGGGCTTAATTCCCTCATGGTACTTGCCCATTGATATAAAAAGGGTAAGTACCATGAGAGACAATAAGGTCGACGCGACGAGAAATAAAACAAAAAAATAAGGTGACACCAATTTACTCATAACACGTTAATCTACCAATACGGAAAACGTACTAATAGATTCAAATGGGATTAGTAAATTAGGGTCGCATAGAAAAAATATAAAAAAATGAATATTAAAAAAACAATTATTACAGCCACGGTCGCTTTGACAATGGTTGCCATGGTTGCTCCTATGGCTGCTTCAGCTGACACATTGTCAGATTTGCAGGCTCAGATCAATGCTCTGATGGCCAAATTGGCCGCATTGCAAGGATCAACCACGAGCTCTGGAAATCCTGCAGTTTGTTCCGGTATTACATTCACACGAAATTTGAGAGTGGGAATGGTTGGTTCAGACGTAAAGTGCTTCCAAGCGCTTATGAATACCCACGGATATCAGCTTGCAGCATCGGGAGCAGGTTCGCCTGGCAATGAAACAACTTACTTTGGCTTAAGAACTTTAGGAGCTGTTCAAAGATTGCAAGCCGGACAAGGATGGACGCCTGCAACACAGGTGGGTCCTTTAACACGAGCATTATTTAATTCATGGTTGACAGGTTCGCCAACAACCCCAGTAACTCCAATAACACCAGTAGTTCCAACCGGAGCAGGGCTTTCCGTATGGTTAGCTTCTGACAATCCGGCAACCGGAACGATTGTTGATGGACAGGCATTAGCCCCATTGGCAAAATTAACCTTTACTAACGGCGACAATGCTGAAGTAAAAGTTACCGGATTGAAGTTAAAGAGAATCGGTGTTTCAGCTGATGCTTCTTTGACAAATGTCTATTTGTTTAATGGAGCTGTAAGGTTGACCGATGGCTCAGCAGTTTCATCTTCCATGGTTAACTTTAACAATACTTCAGGATTGTTCACCGTTCCTTCTATGAGTTCTATGACGGTTTGGGTATTAGCTGATGTTAATGGAACATCCGGAGAAACCGTAGGAATGCAAATTGTTTCCTCATCTGATGTTTCAAGCAACGCAAGTTCCATAAAAGGAACATATCCTATTACTGGTAACTTGATGACATTGGCAACAGGAACACTGGCAGGAGTTGAGTGGAACGCCACAATAACCCCTTTAGCAGCTGAGGTTGACCCTCAAGACGGTTACACGGTTTTCCAAAACAGCGTAATCGTTACGACAAGAGCTGTTGATATGACAAGAATTAGCTTCAGGAAAACCGGAAGCATTTCTAATACAGATTTGCAAAACTTCAAACTGTATGTTGACGGAGTACAAGTTGGCTCAACACAGCAATTGGCTGCCGACAGCTTAGACCAAAGCTATGTAACTTTTGACTTAACCGGAGCTCCAAAAAGGTTGGAGGCGGGAACAAGGGTTGTTAAAGTTTTGGCCGATATCATTGGAGGGTCAAGTTTGACCTTCACGATGCACTTGTGGAATGTTGCTGATGTTACGGTTGTTGATACCCAGTATGGTGCGAATATATTGAGTGACTTAATTTCAGATGCAACATTTACCAAGCGTTCAACTGGCGAACAGACTATCAACTCCGGGACGCTTACTATCACAAAATTAACAAGTTCTCCATCAGGAGATATTGTTGACGCCGCATCCAACGCTTTATTGGCAAAGTTTGAATTCAAAGCCGCTGGAGAGAAAGTAAAGATTGAAACTCTTTACATTTCTGCAAACGTTAATACAGCAGCTGTTAGCGGATTAAGAAATGGCGCAATTTACGCTAACGGAATTCAAATTGGAAGTACCACCACTCTTTATGACCCAGCAGATTCAAGCTTTGACTACACGACATTTAACTTGGGTTCATCTTTAATAGTTGAACCAGGAAGCCCTGTAATATTGGAAGTTAGAGGTGACATTTATGACACTGGTACTTCAGATTCTACCAACGACATTGTTTCTGGTAGCACTATTCAAGTTACCATTGAAGGCGCCAGCACCAATAACAACGGTACTGGTTTAGTTTCTTCAACCACGCTTGATATTCCTTCGGCTGATGTAAGCGGTAACACTTTGACAGTTGCCCAAGGCACATTGTCATTGTCACTAGACCCTGCTTACTCGGCTCATTCAGTTGTTGCTCCTTTGTTTGCTTACAAAGTGGCTGATTACAATTTGGTAGCCAGCACATCAGAGGCAGTTAATATTTCAACTATTAATGTTGCCGTTGATGAGGTAAGCACATATGCTACAAATTTGTACGTAAAGTACGGCACACTGATGACATCAGTAAAGCCTACGGTTGCTGCAACAAATGCATGGTCAATTAATTACACACTTGCGAAAGGAGAAACCATTCCTGTAGAGGTGTATATGGATGTTGCAAGCGGTATGAACGTTGGCACAGGAACAGTTGTATTGGATGTTGACAGCACTACTGTTTCTTCAGCTGTTGCAGCTAATTCTGCAGCTGTTACTGGCCAGGCTCTGACATACACTTCAGGCACCCTTACGACAGAATTTGCCAGCACGCCTCAAAGCCAGGTGGTTTCGGGCAGTCAGCAAGTTGAAATTGGAAGATGGAAATTCATTTCTTCTTACAATGAATTTACCTTAACGGAAATTAAGATTGACCCTGATAAGAATACTTCCCCGGGCACAAGCGATAATGCTGAAGATGCAATCTCAAGCTTAACGCTTTGGGATGGCACTACCCAGATTGGCACAGCACAAAGTTTCAATAACATTGATACCAGTGGTTCTACCGGAGGTTACTACTTCACCGGTTTGAATGTTCTGGTTCCCGCAAGCACTACAAAAACTTTGATTGCTAAAGCAACCCTATCTACTCCATCAGCTACTAATGGCAACTCAGGGTTAAGAATAATTCCAGCATTGACTTTTGTTGAGTACATGAATAATCAGGGAACAGTTTCAACAGTTACAGACTCAACAGGCGATCTCTATGAAGGAAACAGCACATATGTCTTTAAGGCAGTTCCAACTATTTCACAAGTTGACTTGACTAACAGTGCTATTTTCAATGGTCAAGTTGTTGACTTGTATAGGTTTAAGGTTGCAGCTCCTACACAAGGAGATGTTAATGTTAAACAGTTCAAGCTTGCCTTATCCTGGTCTGATGTTAATGACCAAGCTCTTGAAATAGAGTCAATTAAGCTTTTGAAAGATGGAGTTGATATCACTGCTTCTGTAAGTATTGTGGACGAAGATTCTGGAGCAACCTTAGAGAGCACCAGTGGAGCAAGTGAACTTAATAGTCAAATTGTAGTAACTTGGGACGGCACTACTGAAGACACAATTTCAGCCGGAGATTCAACTACATACACCATTAGGGGTACGCCGCAAGAATTTGCATCTACTACAATAGGAAAAGACAGTGTTGCTCTAACCTTCACCACAGATGCAGCCGATGTATCATTCGGCAGTACTACGGTTGACTTCGTTGGCTTTATCAATGTTGGCACATCTTTGACTGGTATCTTGAAGTTGTATAGCGCTGCCGCAGCTGATGCTTCAGCGGATGACGCAAACTTGATATGGTCAGATAGTTCAGCAGTGGCTCACTCGGCTTCAACGACAGCCGGCACGGGCGACTGGACCAATAGCTATCTTCTAAAAGATTCATTGACTTCTGAAGTTTGGTCAATGCAGTAATATCTGGATTGAAACCCTTGCTCTTTTCCTAGATTGCCTTGTGGCCGAAGTTTCGGTAGAAGGCCTAGTTGCAAATGAGTTAAAGGGAAAACCAAAAACCGCTCAAGTTGAGCGGTTTTTGGTTTTACGGATTTACACTAGACCTGTCCCTAAATAACTTCCGACTCCCTCTGTGCGTGGTATAATTACCGTATGATAACCACAAAACAAATATTTTCTCAACCTCGTGTCACTCAGGCGGCGTTGGGAATCAGCATTGATGAGTTTAACCAATTATTAGACTTGTCCCTAAATAAGGAAAATAGGCTCAATTTACTTTTCCATTTGAAGCTAAATTTTTTATTTAGGGACAAGTCTACTGTCCGTGTTCGGCCAATGCCTCAAAGAGCGCCGCATCCAGCTTTATCCTGATCGTCAGCGTATTCCCGGAGGCGGTAGAAAGGGAGATTTGCCCACCAATGAAGACAAGCTAGTATATATTTTGTTATATTTGAAACTGTATCCCACCTACGACGCATTAGCCGTATTGACTAACCATTATCGGAGTAAGTGCGGCGATTCGGTTTTACTGTTATTACCAGTTCTGGAAAAAACCTTGGGAAGAAAGTTCGCTCTGCCCAAGCGCTACAAAGGCCATGGTAATAGTCTGGAGGAAATATTTCAAAAACATCTTGAACTTAAAGATATTTTTATCGATGGTACTGAGCGTAAAGTCCAAAAACCCAAAAACCTCAAAAAAAGAAACCGTTTGTATTCTGGTAAAAAGAAAGCTACGATGCGCAAGATTGTTATCGTTTCCGATGATAAAAAGTACGTCCATTACATGTCCAAAACCAAATCCGGCAGGAGGCATGATAAACGTATTGCTGACAAGGAAAATATATTTGCAGGTATTCCGCCCGACGTGACCGCTTGGACTGACACGGGTTTTACCGGAGTCCGACAACAACATGAAAATACGATTATGCCTGCCAAAGCTACTAAAAACCGTCCTTTAACGCTGCAACAAAAAGAAGAAAACAGCGTCATTTCCGGCATTCGGATTGTTTCTGAGCACGCCATCGCCGGTTTTAAGAAATTCAAAGCCGCTTCTGATACTTACCGGAACAAAATTGCTAATCTGGATGATCTCTTAACTGAAGTTTCCATTGGACTTCATAACTTCCATCTTGCTCAAACGGCATAATTGAAACATTTTCAGTGATGCCATTTGCACAAAAGTTATTTAGGGACAGGTCTACTAGACTTGTCCCTAAATAAGGAAAATAGGCTCAATTTACTTTTCCATTTGAAGCTAAATTTTTTATTTAGGGACAAGTCTAGTGATTTTTTTAAAAACCTTTTTTGTCGTTTTGTATATATCTTTCCCAGTATCCAGGAGGCAAAGTTTTTATAAATTTTTCTGTTTCTTCATTAAATTTTGGGTCTAATTTTATCAATAAAAGTGATCTATTATAGGCATTGTCGTACTCTTTTAACTGGTAATAAATTAGAATCAATTCTTGCAGATAGTTAGTATTTTTGGGGTAGTTATCCGCTAATTGAAGATAAATGGCCTTGGCCTTAGAAGTTTCTTGATACGGACCTGGTTGCAAGTAAATAAAAGCTAATGATGAGTTTAAAATTGGGTCATTGGGTCGTTTACCGAGCAATAATTTAATAAACTGCAGGGTTTCTGGGTTTTCAGGTTGCAGTCTGAAGACATTTAAAGCTGCCTTACCTGCTTCCGTGTATTTGCCATCTTTTTCGTATAAAAAAGCAAGTGTGGCATAATGACTGGCAGCAGCGGCGGTGGCCAGTGTTTCGTCGGGTATAAGAAGTTTTTGGTAGGCTAAAAGCGCATCTGGCCAATTTTTTTGGTTCATATAGGCAACGGCTAGTTGTTTATAGGCGGCATTATAATTATAGCCATTTTTTTCTGCCAACTCTATATTTTTTTTGCCCTCTTCTTGTTCACTTAAAAATATTTGCGCAATACCCAAGTGCCAATAACATTCACTAAAGCGCGGGTCTATTTTTATGCAATCTTTGCCTATTTTCTTCATTGCCTGGTAGTCTTGCGCTATTAGATAATTTTTTTCCATCTCCGCAAATATTTCCTGCCTTTTTGGACTCAATTCCAGTGCTTTTTGCAAATAACCGCGTGCTTGTAATAATAAATTATTTTTATTATCTGCATCTTTTTCTCTTGCCGCCAATACATTGGTGAAACTAGCCATAAAAAGCCAGGTTCTTGAGAATTTTGGCTCTGCATCCGTAGCTATTTCAAGTAAAGAGACCATTTTTTTAGAGTATTCTACTTCTTTTTCCGGTTCTATAAAAGCGCAATTTTTTACAATGTCAGAATATAATAAAATAGA
Organism: Candidatus Staskawiczbacteria bacterium RIFCSPLOWO2_01_FULL_38_12b; assembly: GCA_001820255.1. Classification (GTDB taxonomy): domain Bacteria; phylum Patescibacteriota; class Minisyncoccia; order Minisyncoccales; family Staskawiczbacteraceae; genus VGLO01. The sequence goes on from MHPA01000025.1 coordinate 49,614, forward strand.
GTATGATTTTATAATACCGGATTTAGCCCAATTTTCATTATTTGATATGGCAAAGGCCTCTTTACACCGCCTTTCTTTCGATAAATTTTTAGCATGGGCGATTTTTTCATTGAGGTATAGCGGTTTTATATTCCAGAACCATAAAAATAAAATTACCATGCCAAGATATGCCAAGGCAAGTGGTGTTTTTCCAAAAAAATGTTTTTTTAGAGGGGATAGTTTGAATGTTTCGCTTTGTAAAAAAATCAGATAAAAAGAGTATCCGATAAAGAAAAACGAAATTAAGTATGTTGAAAAGTTGTCAAAATTGAAAAAAAGCACGATTAAATACCCAATAAACATCGTTTGAACCCCGTGGATTTTTATAGTATTGTCAGTGTAATAATCATTTTTTTTCTGGATGTTTTTTGCGTTTTGCAACTTCCAAAAAAGAGTGATCCAAAAACATATATATAGCAATAAAGAAAATATGCCAGAACTTACGGCAATATCTAAAAATATATTATGAGGCCTGTCCCATAATAATATTGGAGTGCTAAACGGGATTGGGTCATAATATTTTTCAAATCCAATATTAAAATTTTCAGGGCCCCAGCCAAGAATCGGCTTATCTTGAATTTCTTTTAATGTTATTTTCCATACAGAAAGTCTTGTTCCGGTAATATCTACGATGATTCTTTCTATAGAGACGCGGTTAGTGATTATTTTAAAGATTTTATTTTTTTCTCCTAATTGCGGGAAAAAATTAAAAAGAGCAATAATAATTACGGAAAGTAATAACATTAAGACAGCGGCTATTTTAAGGATTTTATATTTTTTTGGGTAGGGGTAGAATAAAAAGAAATATAAAAATCCAATTACTAAACCAAGATACGTTCCCCTTGAACCGGTAATGAAAATAGTGAAAATAAATAGAAGAAATAATATCCCATATGTTATTTTTTCTTTTTTAGTTTTTTTTTGGACAAAAAGGACAAAAGACAAAAAAGATAAAAAAAGCATATATATCGCCAATATGGTGGAGTTTCCTAAAAAAGATGGGGTTGAGCCTCCTTCGTGAGAAATAAAGACATTTTTTAAAAGATTAAAGTATTGAACAATAGCGAGTAATGATGCTATGCCTCCTGTAATAAATAATATAGTAAATAACTTTTCCCATTGATTTTTATTAATAAAAAGGGCTAATATAATAGAAAATATAAAGAAAAATAGCAAATTTAATATACCGCCAGTTCTTGTGGGTGAGCCAAAGATACTAAATGTAATATCTTCTGAAAATATGGTCGCTAAAATTAAAGTGATAAAAAAAGCTACAAAAATTAAAAAAGGCAAATAAAAAGAAGTTTTCCATTTGGGAAGAAAAATGAGCAGGTTTTTTTTATAAAAAAACCTGAAAAGAATGAAGGAAACCAGTGTGGTCAGAACAGTCTTAAATAACATTGACCTGGTCCAATCGGAAGGTTGAAAGTTCGGGGGAATGACTATTATAGGTAAAAATAAAACAAAGCAAATGACCCAGAAAAGCCAATTTGACATTTTTTGATTTGAATATGTGGTATTGTTTTTCATCTTATTTCATGATATAAGTAAAATATTAAAAAGGCAAACTTTTACTGCCCAGGATAGTGCTATAAGTGAACACATGCGGTATGTTTGCTCACAACCGATGCTCC